>CAMWSA010000315.1 GCA_947176785.1 uncultured Lachnospiraceae bacterium | reverse complement strand
TAATCATACACCTCCATAATCTCTCTTGAAGCTTGTTCGCCGATTGCAAACTGGTATGGGTGCAGGATGGCAATTACTTCTCCGTGAAATGTCCTGACATAATGTTCCAGTAGTTCCTTATCGGCAGCGAAACCATACATATAGCCATCATATCCAAAGCTAACAGATTTTTGGGCTGCGATTGCGAATAAATGACCTCCGACACCAAGGTATTTTACATCATCGGTAATCTGCTTATTATTGTCAGGGCTGGCACACATCCAACTGATATACAGTGCCTGCATGTCGTCATTGCGGGTTACAGCAACCAAACCTTGAATATCAACGGAACCCTCGACTACTAAAGCATAGATTTCATTTTCATCTGCAAGGGATTCCCAGTTTGTGTACCATCCATTTTTTTTATTGTATTTTTTCAGAAATGACTTTCTCTTTATACGGATTACTTCTGTCTGAACAAGTTCTCCTGTTCGTGTATCTTTGAGACAGGGAGTAAATTCATCTATTAAGACGTTAATCATATTGGCACCTCTTTTCTTTTTAATTTTACCATATTAAGTCGAATTTATCTATGCGAACATGGAAAATTATTTTATGAAATTTCCTCCACGCCAAGCAGGTTGTCTGTCAGTGCCGCCTTGGTTAAGAGCGGGTTCTGCCCGGAAGGGATACTGTCTGAAGTCTAGAAATAAAGCCGGTAGGAAACACCGGAGCGGATCTTGTGGTCCTTGCTGATCTGGAGCAGGTGTTCATTACCCTCCTGATCGGTAAGAACAATGTCATGGCTGTTTCTGAAAGGGGCAAATTTATGAAAAATAAAAAAGGATGAACACAATAAGTGCTTTCGGGTTGTTGTGCTGCTTTGCTTTTGTAGCTTCCGCCTGTGGAAATAGCGAAACGGACACAACTCCGAAAGCGGATACAGAGTTAAATATAGAAACAGAGTCAAATATAGAAACAGAATCAGATATGGAAATAGAGAATATTATCGTGGAACAAAATGAATCAGAATATACCTACCTGCGTTCCTCCACGGTTGAGGATGTGATAAGTGATCCCTGGTTTGAGGATTTCGGGCGGCTTTTGTTTCCCGTGGATCGTTCTGTGTCAGAGGATATGACACTGGAGGAAATCAGCAGCGGCAGTGTGTATGTCTGGTATAGCTACATTGACCCGGATAAAACAGTAGAAATCATACAGAGTCTTCACGACCATGCGGCGGCAGGAGAACGGGTTTTTTATGATATTTATTCAGAGGAAGAAAAAGAGGCTGATCCGTCGAAGGAGGATACAGGTTTATTCTTCTTTCAGGGAAATCCGGGCGAGAAGTTTGCGGTAGTAAATGCCGGAGGCGGTTTTATGTATGTCGGAGCCAAATCCCCGGCACTATATTTGGCGGCATTGCCCAGAATATTGCCGAGGATGCGCTCCAATGAGAGCTTATCTAATATGCGATGCACCGGCGTTTCCGGCATCCGGATCTGGGGGACAATTCCAGCCGCTGGCAGTTGGGCATAGCAGCCGGCAAGACTCTCCTCCAACACATTGTTCAGCGTCAGTTTTTCGGGCTGTTGCAGGGGGGCGGATATGGAGAGCGAGTAGGTAAACGGCTGCTCAGTCAACTCTTTCATGGCTTCCGTGCGGTTGCGGATCCGGGCCAGATAGCGCCTTCGGGACGCTATCTGGCTCATGGCAGTCATTTGAACCTGGCCGCTTGCCGGGTTCAGGCTTTCCGGCTGTTCCTGGCGTTCTAACAGTTCCAGATAGCCGGAGATGGCGGTCAGCGGTGTGCGCAGATCATGGGAAATGTTGGATATCGTCTCTTTCAGTTCCCGGTCTCCGTTCTCATAGTGAAGCCGCTGGCGGCGCAGCAGCTTCAGCTGAATGCACAACTGCGCCGCCAGACGGCGGACATGGGGATCCTGGCAGGACACATAGATCAGGTTATTGGTGTCCTCCCGCAAGCGTTGGTCAAATTGAGAGCACGCTGATACAGGAGTCGTCCTCTATGACGGCAATGGTTTTTTATGCATATTTACCTCTTTTTCTCGGATCATCGGATTTCTTTAAATGTATCATCGGAGCGGTCAAAGTGCAAGAGGCAGTATTTGGACAGCTGCCGGGAAATGCATCTGATTCCATTGAAACATAGCAGTTTTTGTGTTATACTTCTTTTGATATTTGGGTCTGACGAGGCGGGTTTCATGATTGAAAATTACAGGGAAAACATGGAAAATAATATTGTTGCAGTCAGTCTGTTTTCAGGAGCCGGCGGGCTTGATGTTTCAAGCTTTATGTCCGGAGTTCCTGTTGTGTTAAGTACGGATTTTGATGCGGACTGCATAGAAACCTTAAAGCAAAACGAGTTGTTTAAAAATGCAGAAATTATTAAGGGCGACTTACACGAGATTGACAGCTCTGTTTTTCAGGAAGTCCTTAATAAACAAAAACACGATAAATTCATCGTAATCGGCGGGGCGCCCTGTCAGCCTTTTTCCAAGGCCGGATATTGGGTCGGCCATGAGACCCGGCGGGGCATCAATGATCCGAGAGCCACCTTGGTCAACGAATATCTCAGGGTGGTAACAGATCTTCACCCTGACGGTTTTGTGTTTGAAAACGTCGAAAGCCTTTTGCATCCGACCAACAGGGTAATCGTGGATCGCTTTATCGAAATTATTACGGAGCAAGGGTATAAGTACAAAATTGTGAGGGCAAATGCACAGGATTACGGCGTGCCGCAAAAGAGGCGGAGACTGTTTATTCTTGGGACAACCGGCGAATTTAAAAGCGGGGAGCCCCGTAAAACGCACTGCCCGGAAGCGGCTTGCAGCGCCACGGGTCTTGCGCCCTATGTCAATGTCGGGGAAGTCATTGCAGATTTTGACGGGCCGGATTTTTTTGAGCCGGAAGAAGTGGTTGACAACGGAACCTATGCTTCAGATTTGAAAGAGGTTCCGCCCGGAATGAACTATAAGGCCCTCACGGCCTGGTACGGATATCCCAATCCCAAGTTTATTGCGGAAAAAAGGTATTGGAGCTTCCTGCTCAAGTTATCGCCTGATCTGCCGTCGTGGACAATTACAGCGCAGCCAGGCCCGTGGATTGGTCCGTTTCATTGGAATAATCGCCGCCTGCGTGTGCCCGAAATTGCAGCGATTCAAACCTTCCCCAGGGACTATAAGTTCTATGGAACCAGACGTTCCGTTCAAAAACAGATTGGCAATGCAGTCCCCTCGCTGATGGGCAAGGCCATGATTGAGCATGTAAAGGAGAGCTTGGAGTAATGCCGAATGTATTGAGCATTTTCTCTGGTGGCGGCGGCATAGACTGCGGGTTCAAAAAAGCCGGGTTCGATATCTGCCTGTCGACTGATTTCTGGAAGCCCGCATGTGATACATTAGAGAATAATAAAGTCGGAAGACTGGTAGTCTGTGATGACATCCGAAAGATTAACTATACTGAAGAACTCTCAAAAATAGGTCTCACAGTATCTGATATAGATGTACTGGTTGGGGGCCCCCCGTGCCCGGCATATTCCAAATCAAGATTCTATCGGACCGATATGGCACGGGCGCTTGACGATAAGAACTCTTTTACGCTTCATGAGTATTTCCGCGCATTGGAAGAGACTCAGCCCAAAGTATTCCTGTTTGAGAATGTCTTTGGCTTTATCTATAAGCCTCATAAGCCTGCGTTTGACTTACTGACACGGAAGGCAGACGAGCTGGGATATGAGATCAGATATCAAGTAGTGAATACGGCTAATTACGGGATCCCGCAGACACGGGAACGATTCTTATGCGTGGGAATAAAAAAAGGGCAGGGTTTGCCGTTTATTTTTCCTGCCGAAACGCATTATGACCCCGCTAAATATGACAAAAGCGGGGATTCTGAAAAACTGCCATGGGTTACCTGCGGACAGGCCATTGGCGATCTCGATTATGATTTACCGGAGGATGTTGACCGACAGGCCGGGGCAAAACACAAGGATCTCCTGAAATTGATTCCGCCGGGAGAAAATTATCTGTATCTGACGGCGGAAAGAGGATATCCGGACCCGAAATTCAAATGGCGCTCCCGCTATTGGTCGTTTCTTCTAAAGCTTAGCCCGGATCGCCCATCATGGACAATCCAGGCCACATGGTCTGACAATATGGGGCCATTTCATTGGGAAAACAGGTATTTGCGCATAAACGAAATCAAGAGAATTCAAACGTTTGATGACAGCTACGAATTTTCCGGATGTTTTTCCGATCAGTGGCGGCAAATCGGCAATGCCGTTCCTGTCAGGATGGCTGAGATTATGGCAAATGCTATTCGGGAACAGTATTTTTCGGAGGTGGACATCATGAATACGAAAGAGTTGCCGTTCGGGACACAATTCTCACCCGAACAGGTCAGCCTCAGAAGGCTGTTAGAACTTGCCCGGGAAAACAATGGAAAAACAAATAAGGAGCTTGTCAGAGAAATCGCACAGGAATTTTTTGCTCAAAAGGCTTCTCCTGAAAAGCTGGCCGGCAACACAAGCATTTCGCTGAAAAGCTACGGATTAGTGACAGGAGGGACAGCGATTGAAATAACCGAAACAGGCAGAAACCTGTTATCTATTGTTGAGGAAGAACAGCTGAAGAAAGAGTTTGCAAAGCATATATTGCTAAACCTAAACGGACTGGTTCTCATTGACACATTGCGGCGAATGCACCTTAACGGAGACAGGATTACCAATGCCAATATCAATAATGCCT
>CAMWSA010000314.1 GCA_947176785.1 uncultured Lachnospiraceae bacterium | reverse complement strand
GTATATGCCGCATAATCGGACAACATGTGACGTGCCGGAAGGAAAATCCAGTCGGTCGTGCGTATAAATCGGAGGAATATCTATTGAATAGGAGAAAAGAGAATAAGAGTGACAGTGCATCCAGGCTGAAGATTATCCCTTTGGGCGGCCTGGAGTTGATTGGCATGAACATTACTGCCTTTGAGTATGAGGACAGTATTATTGTGGTGGATTGCGGGTTGGCATTCCCGGCGGATGATATGCTGGGCATCGACCTGGTGATCCCGGATATCACGTACCTGAAGGACAACGTGGACAAGGTCAGGGGATTTGTGATTACCCATGGGCATGAAGACCATATCGGCGCTCTGCCCTATGTGTTAAAGGAGATTAACGTGCCTGTATATGCCACACGGCTGACCATGGGGATTATTGAAAATAAACTGAAAGAGCATAATCTCATGAAGGGCACAAAGCGCAAGGTGGTAAAGTTTGGACAGTCCATCAACCTGGGGCAGTTCCGGGTAGAGTATATCAAGACCAACCACAGCATTGTGGATGCGGCGGCCCTGGCTATTTATTCCCCGGCGGGAACGGTTGTGCATACCGGGGATTTCAAAGTGGATTACACGCCGGTATTTGGAGATGCAATTGATCTGCCCCGCTTTGCGGAGATCGGCAAAAAAGGCGTACTGGCGCTGATGTGCGACTCCACCAACGCGGAGAGGCCGGGCTTTACTCCCTCCGAGCGGACGGTGGGGAGGACCTTTGACACGCTTTTTGAGGAGCATAAGAACACCCGTATTTTTGTGGCAACATTTGCCTCCAATGTGGACAGGGTGCAGCAGATCATCAATTCGGCCTATAAGTTTGGGCGCAAGGTGGTGGTGGAAGGCCGCAGCATGGTGAATGTCATTGAGACAGCCATAAACCTGGGATGTATTAATATTCCGGAAAACACGCTGATTGAGCTTGACCAGCTGAAGAATTACCCCGACGAGCAGCAGGTGATCATTACCACCGGCAGCCAGGGGGAGAGTATGGCGGCGCTGAGCCGCATGGCCAGCAATATGCATAAGAAAATCACCATCGGCCACGGGGATACGGTTATCTTCTCGTCAAGCCCCATACCGGGCAATGAGAAGGCAGTGACCAAGATTATCAATGAACTGCTGCGCAAGGGTGCGGACGTGATTTTCCAGGATACGCATGTGTCGGGACATGCCTGTCAGGAGGAGATCAAGCTGATCTACACACTGGTGCATCCCAAGTATGCGGTTCCCGTACACGGAGAGTACAAGCATTTGAAGGCACAGGCCAGGATTGCGGAGAATCTGGGTATTGACAAGGATAATATCTTTATCCTGTCCTCCGGCGATGTGTTGGAGTTGGATGAAAACAGGGCCAGTGTCACCGGCCATGTGCCTGTGGGCAGTATTCTGGTGGATGGCCTGGGCGTGGGCGATGTGGGCAATGTGGTACTGCGGGACAGGCAGCACCTGGCGGAGGACGGCATTTTGATTGTGGTCATGAGCCTGGACAAGTACAGCGGGCAACTGGTGGCAGGCCCGGATATCGTATCCAGGGGCTTTGTCTATGTGAGGGAGTCGGACGAATTGATGGAGGAGGCTCATCAGGTGGTGGACAGCGCCATCTCAGGCTGCATTGACAGAGGGATCACGGACTGGGGCAAGCTCAAAAGTACCACCAAGGATGCACTGGGCGAATTTGTCTGGAGGAAGACCAAGAGGCGTCCCATGATTCTGCCCATCATTATGGAAGTATAGCGGGGAAGGGGATATAAAATGAAGCTGGAAGGACATCTGGATCAGGCTGTGGAGGGCTTGATCGGCGCAATCAAGGAATCAGAGGCATATGGCCAATATATGCTGGCGCTTGCGGCTGTGAAACGGCAGCCGGAGTTAAAACAGCAGATTGACGAGTTCCGCAGGGAGAACTATGTGATGCAGAACACTGGAGATATGGCATTTGAGCGCATTGAACAGTTTGAGCAGGCATACTCGGATTTTCGTGAGAACCCGCTGGTGTCTGATTTCCTGGCGGCGGAGCTTGCCCTGTGCCGCCAGATCCAGCAGATCAACTTTAACATCACGGAAGCGCTGGAGTTTGAGTAGAAGGACGACCATACTCCCGGCGGAAAACGGCCATATGGCTTTCATGGCAAGAGGCAGGTGAAACAGGCATGAATGTGAAAAGTCTTATAGCTGCGGTATGCGGCACAATTTTAAAAGTAGCGGTTGCGGTATTGATTATCATGATGATCTATCGCGGCGCGATCATGGCTTACGACTACGGATACAGGGTTTTTGAGGAACCTGCCATGTCAGAGGGGGACGGCCGGGTGGTTAGTGTGACGATCACCGAAGATATGTCTCCCAAGGAGATGGGACAGCTATTTTTGAATAAAGGGCTGATCCGGGATGACAGGCTGTTTGTCGTGCAGTATTATCTCTCTGAGTTTCGCATGGAACTGAAAACAGGGAATTTTGAATTGAGTACCGCCATGACTGTGGAAGAGATGATGGAGGCCATGACCAAAGAGCCTGTGGTGGAGCCGGCGGTGCCTGCGGGCATGGATGATTTGCCCCAGGATATCATTAACCCGGAAAGTGATCCCGAGGGCGATTCTGACCCCGAATCTGACGAAGCAGTACCCCCGGAGGGAGCAGGGGGAGAATACTAATGGACGCCAGGATTTTCAGGTTCTGGGCGTCACATGTTGCATAATCGGCCAGCATGTGACGCCCAGGAAGGAAAACCTTACCGTTCGGAAGTATCAAAAATTCACCATGCCGATTGAGGTACCGCAGAAGCGGGCAGATGGGAGATCGAATAATTTCATGATTGTAGATGAGAGAATGGTTGCCTTTATTAATTCGTTTGATAAAGGCAACACGCCTTTTTTGGATAATTTGGAGAAGGAAGCCCTGGCGTCGGAGATACCCATCATCCGCAAGGAAACGCAGGGGCTTATGAAGTTTCTGCTGGCGGCCAGGCGTCCCATGAAGATCCTGGAGGTGGGCACCGCCATTGGTTTTTCGGCGCTGTTTATGAGCGAGTACGGTCCGGAAGGCTGTCATATTTCCACCATAGAAAAATATGAGAAAAGGATTTCCCAGGCCAGAGAGAATTTCGAAAGGGCTGGTCGGCAGCAACAGATCACGCTTCTTGCCGGGGATGCCATGGATATTTTGAAGGAACTAAAGGGGGCCTACGACCTGGTTTTCATGGATGCGGCCAAGGGACAGTATCTTCATTTCCTGCCGGATATTCTGCGGCTGTTGCCGGAGGGTGGGTTACTGGTGTCGGACAATGTGCTGCAGGACGGGGATGTGCTGGAATCCCGGTTTGCAGTGACCCGCCGGAACCGGACAATCCATGCCCGGATGCGGGAATACCTGTATGAACTGACCCATCATCCCCGGTTGGAAACCTGCATTCTGCCGGTGGGGGACGGAGTGACGCTGAGTGTGAAAATTTAGGGAGTTAGGGTGAAAAAGGATTTTCACCATTCTGATTTGAGTACCCGCTGAAGCGGGCAAATAGGAGTTAGCATGGAATGTAAGAAACCGGAACTGCTGATACCGGCTTCCAGCCTGGAGGTGCTGCGGACGGCGGTGAATTTTGGCGCGGATGCGGTGTACATTGGGGGGGAAGCTTATGGCCTGCGGGCCAAGGCCAAAAATTTTTCCGTCCGGGAGATGGCGGAGGGGATTGCCTTTGCCCATGCCCATGGAGTCAAGGTCTATGTGACCGCCAACATCCTGGCCCACAACGGGGATCTGGAGGGGGCGGAGCAATACTTTGCGCTGCTTCGGGATATGCAGCCTGAACAGGCGGATGCCCTGATTATCTCCGATCCGGGCATGTTTATGCTGGCCAGAAAGGTCTGGCCGGAGGCGGAGATCCATATTTCCACCCAGGCCAACAATACCAACTACCAGACCTACCTGTTCTGGTGGCAGCTGGGGATAAAGAGAGTGGTGTCCGCCCGGGAGTTGTCCCTGGAGGAGATTGCCCAGATTCGGAGGCATATCCCTGCGGAGATGGAGATAGAGAGCTTTGTCCATGGGGCCATGTGCATCTCCTATTCCGGGCGTTGCCTGCTCAGCAATTATTTTACGGGAAGGGATGCCAACAAGGGGGCCTGCACCCATCCCTGCCGCTGGAAATACGCGGTGGTGGAGGAGACCAGGCCGGGAGAGTACCTGCCGGTGTATGAGAATGAGCGGGGGACATTTATTTTCAACTCCCGAGATCTGTGTATGATCGGCCATATCCCGGAACTGGCGGCAGCGGGCATTGACAGCTTCAAGATCGAGGGCCGCATGAAAACCGCCCTGTATGTGGCGGCGGTGGCCCGGACCTATCGGAGGGCCATAGACGACTGTTTTGACAGCCGGGAAAAGTACAGGCAAAATCTGGAATGGTACAGGGCGGAAATAGCCAAATGCACTCACCGGCAGTTTTCCACGGGTTTTTATTTTGGAAAACCGGATGAAAATACCCAGATTTATGACAACAGTACCTATGTGGATGAATATACATATTTGGGATGCATCCAGGAAGTGATGGCCGAACAGTCCCCCCAGAGCCCTGACCGGCATGGGGCGGCAGACGGAAATGCTTCTGCGGGGGAGGGGCATATGCGGTTAGCCCGCATTGAACAGCGCAACAAATTCCGTGTGGGGGACGCCATTGAGATTATGAAGCCTGACGGCAGCAATGTGGAGGTCACAGTGGAGGCTATGTA
>CAMWSA010000313.1 GCA_947176785.1 uncultured Lachnospiraceae bacterium | reverse complement strand
GTAAAATTCCATGAGTTTGTATCATAATAAATAACAAGGGAATTTCCCTGATACAAAATGATATCCCCGGCTCCTGTGGTAATCTGCTCATCATTTCTCGGGAGATTTGTTCCGATGGGGCCAACCTTTTCCATGCCTGCATAATCGCTCATGTTAATGATAAGCGGCCCCTCGGCAAGAAGCTCCTTCAATGCTTCAGCAGAAGAATTATCTGCAAATGCTGCTGTAAATATAGTATCTCCGGCTGTAATCTTTATTGTGTTATTCATATGATCTTCCTCCTCATTTATATCTGCTGCTCCGGGATCTGCTTCAATATTCACTGCCCCGTCTTCCCTGCTTCCCGGATCTGCCTCGGCATCCACTACTCCGTCTTCCCTGCTTCCCGGATCTGATTCGGTATCCACTACTCCGTCTTCCCTGCTTCCCGGATCTGATTCGGTATCATCCAATGTCTGCCCTGCATTTTCTTCAGATTCTGACTCGGTGCTGTCGCTTCTCTGTTCCTGCACATCATGATCCGTGCCCGTTTCCATATCAGCCGACATGGCAATACTTTCTGTTCCGGCCGACTGTTCTCGATCCTCTCTTGTTTCATTTCCACAGGCAGTCAAAACTGCCAGCATTACTACTGAAACCATACATACAGATAATTTTTTCATACAACCCCTCCATCTTACCGCCAACTCTTTACTTTTTATGTGTTTCGTCATCCGAAGGCTCACATTACTTATTCTTTATTTCCGCGTCAGATGCCTCTACTATACTATAGGGGAACCCTATATATGCCTTTACACCATACCTGCTGTTTTGCTTCTGCAAAAATCGTAATGCTCATGTCCTGTTCCAAATCAGTAACCTCATTCCTTATCAAACAAAAAATATAGACGCTCCTCCTTTGGAACATCTATATTGTAAGTCTGTTTTATTAAAATGTCTAATACCTATGTCGAATTGTTATATATGCTTAATTCACATACTTGGGCCACCATGCTATTATCTTTCATAAAAACTTGTTAAATCATTTAGTCTCGCACCTAATTCTATCATTGCATTTTATTTTGCAAAAATGAGGAAGTTGAAAAAATGGGGAAACTCAAACATTTAAGGTGTTGACCGGGTTAGGAAGGTATGTTAAAATAAGGAAAACAAATGGAAAAGGGGTGAAAAGATGATTCTGCAGTCTGTCAAAGAAAGTGTAGCAGAAATAAGTGAGCCAGCGCAGGAGTGCGTTTATTTTTGTTACCCGAGGGACAGACGGATCATCTTGTTTTTATATGCCCGGTTTTCATGATATTCGGCAGGGATAGGGAGTTCAAACACTGCCTGGTGCAATAACAGGGAAGTTCAGAGAATTGCACTTTTAATGAAAGGTCAATGGGAATGAAGACGAACGATTCTGTCAGGGATTGTTCGTCTTTTTCATGATAATTTTGTCTGTGGAACCACACAGATGCCGGCTATTACCGGTATGCTTCTATGGGCAATAAAATAAAGGTACACTGTGAGAATGGAGGAAAACAGTGAGAGGTATAACAAGCAGAAATTTTAGAGTTTTATGTGATTTTATGGATGTGAGGGAGTTCATGGTAGAGATCTATGAGAGGGACTGGCGAAACGGAGTCCCGGCTCCGTTTCTGGAATATGCATTGTCCAGCAGTTGGATGGACACATCTTTAACCCACAGGTTTTGTATATGGGAGGAGGCTGGGAGAATTGTCGCCCTTGTATTCTATGAAAATCCTGTGAGCGATATCTATTTTAGTCTGCGGCCAGGGTATGAGGAACTGGCGACGGAGATGGTCGACTATGCAGGCAGGTATATGCCCAAGGATGGCGGGAAGCAGAAGCTGGTGATCTTTGAGGGGCAAAAGGCCGTCATGGATGCCGCCGAAAAGGCAGGCTATGTGAGAGGGGGCAGTTACAATGAGCGAGTTTTCGACTTTGGAAAAAATCTGGATTATCCGCTGCCAGAGGGATTTCAATTTGTGGAGCCGGGAGAGATGGAGGCCGGGAAAATAGCGGAGTGCTGCTGGAAAGGTTTTGATCACGAGCAGGAGGAAGGTTCTTGGAACGGAGACGACGAGGACGTGCGGCGAAACATGACAGCCCCCCATGCCACGCCATCTTACCTGGTGGCCATTGAGAACAAGCAGCGGGAGTATGTGTGTTTTGCAGGCATGTGGTGGACACCGGAGAATCACTTGGCTTATATGGAGCCCCTGTGTACGGTTCCACAATACCGGGGCAGAGGGCTGGCCAGCGCCGCCCTGTCGGAGTTGTATCGTCGGATGAAGCCGCTGGGAGTCACCCACATGACAGGGGGTGGGGATCCTTTTTATGAGAAGATCGGGTTTGAACCCTGCATCGAGTGGACTTTTTGGGAGAAAATGTTTAGCTAAAATGTAAAAGCTGTTGTCTCCTGCCAGCGCTGTAATCATGGCACTGGCAGGAGGCGTCAAACAGAGTAGAGGCAATGGCCTTTTTGCTTACATGCCTTGCTTCCGTGCGCTGTTTATGAAGAGAAGATTATGTGGACTGCATGTTTGATTCCGGTTTATCCGGGTTAGGAAAATGCAATTTATACCACAGTAAAATAGCGATATCCTTGATGGCTTGTACTCCTTGAGCCTTTGGAAAAACATATTGTATTTTCTCGATGGAATCAATAAACCAGTTTTCAAACCCCAGATCAGTAAAATACTGTTCTATCTCAAAAGACAAGCCGGACCGGGCAGAAAGACGCCGGTGGACGTCCTCCATGATCTTGCAGGCAAGACCGGCGTCGTATATGTTTCTTTCTGTCAGTTTATTTCGAACATAGTGAAAAATATCATCACGGTAAGCGATGCTCCCGGCTACAGCCATGCCCTGCTGGATCAGCAGCTGGGCATTGCCTGTCCATGTACCTGTGCCGTGCGCAAGGCCCAGTATCTGTATCAGATTATGAAAGGATTGGGGGGAAGCATCCCGGATCATTTCTTTGACAAATTTTGTCTTAAATTCCGTAATTTCCTGTGTATTGCTATCCCTGAATGCCGCAAGAACACCTGTTTCCGTGAAGGGTACATCCTTGAGCGGAATCTGCGTATTTTTTTCCAGCAGAGCCAGAGTCTGCAACTTTTCGCTGAACTGAAGCGTGATAAAGGAATCTTTCTTAAAGCGGTCATAGTATTCTTCATATGAAAGTTCCTGACCGCTTGTGATATTGGGCATTTTCCGGTCGGAAATGACAAGAGTTTTCAGGTCAGGGTGTTCCCGTTTGCGCAGGATTATTATGGTTTTGTCTGTAAAGTAGCTGCAGATGGTATCTCTGAACGTTTCGTACAGGCCGGAGGATATGGCGAGGTCAAAACGAATTTTCTTATGAAGAAAGGGCAGCAGTGTCTCAAAGGGCAGATTATGCCCATCCCCTTCCATGTTTTCTTCTGACCGCCTAATATGGGCTTTATCTGTGTTATTGCACCAATTGGTATTTGGATGTGTAGCATCCGGGTTTTCCTTATTTCTGCATTCCGTTGTTTGCGTCTGCGATATTGCATTAATTGGCAATGGATGTGTAACATCTGAATTTTCTCTACAGGTGCAGCGCTTGGGAGGAAGATCCCATCCGTCAAGCGCATCGGAGACAAACTCCAGCCTGCGGCAGCGGGGACAGTAATAGTGGGGCGGCAAGGGATTGGTTTCAGTGGCACCCATCACAAAAGCCACAAAGGAGGCGCCAATGCTGCCTTTTATGCGGATGATTTCTCCCATTTCCCTGGCTCTGGCATGAAGCTGTCTGAATAAATCAAAGTAAATGATATAGTCTGTGTATCTCAACTGCTCATATTCGTTGAGATAACGGCTCAGCACTTCGATGGGCAGAACATCCCCATAGTGGCCTTTCAGAGCCTGGTAAGCATTTTCCCATAGTTTATTTTTTTGCTGGAAAGTTTTCTTTTCCGCTTCATTTTCGAAAGTATGATGTTGGCCGGCCAGGAGTTCATCAACAGTTACGCCCAAAACGGCACTCAACTTGTAGAGAATACTGCTTTGCGGTTTTGACGATCCGTTTTCCCACTTTGAGACGGCCTTGTCAGACACACCGACGAGCGTTCCCAGCTGATATTGGGACAGGTGGTTTTGTTCCCGCAGTTCCTGAATAAAATTTCCAAAATGATAGTCTCTCATATAATTTTTGATTCCTTTCTGTGACAGGGCAGTCTGTCAACTTCACTATTTATAGGATAATGGCATTCCAGAAAATAAACAAGCAGAGAACGCTCTACATACAGTAGAGTTAGCCGAAGCGTTTTAGAGATGGAGTAAAGTTCGAAACCGCAGGCTCTATGAATCGTTGCCAGCAGTTTCTTCCCGACAGTATATTGCTTCAAATTATTGTTTCGCGATGATTCAATTATATCAAATATCAAGTATTCTTGCATTTTGCAAAAATGAAGAAGTTGAAAAAATGGGGAAACTCAAAAGAATACAAAACTGAATTTTACACATAATTCTGTTATAATTGTATACAAAACAAGAAGGGTGGCGTTGAAGATGCCACAGATCAGACCAATTACAGACTTACGGAACACCAATGAAATTTCCGAAATCTGTCATGCAAAAAAAGAGCCTGTGTTCATTACTAAAAACGGATATGGTGATCTTGTTGTCATGAGCGTGGAAACATATGAGTCCATGCTGGAAATTGCCAAAACAGATGCTGCAATCTTAGAAGCAGAAACCGAATATGGACGGAATACTCCATGAT
>CAMWSA010000312.1 GCA_947176785.1 uncultured Lachnospiraceae bacterium | reverse complement strand
GTATTATGCCCAAGATTTGCGATACCGCAATGTTAGTTCCGGCAAATTTCAGCTGATCCGTCCGGATGCCCTCCACAAAAAAGCGGATAATGCCATAGCCGCCCAGATACATCAGGCAGATCTCCCCCCGAAACCGTCTGTGTCGGAAATACAGCAAAATCACCGCCAGCAACAGCAGATTCAGCACACTCTCGTAGAAAAAGGTGGGATGCACCTGGATATAATTGATATCCTCCGTGATATGCGCCGCAATATTTTCGGTGATATCCGTGCGGTCACGCACCGCCTCCAGGGGAATCCGCATGGCCAGAAGCCCGTCCGTATACTCGCCAAATACTTCCCGATTGGTAAAGTTCCCCCAGCGTCCGATGATCTGTCCCGTCAGCAGCCCGGCCATGGCCGTATCCCCGATCTGTCTGGGGTCCCTTTTCTTGATCCGGCACCAGATAAACAGGGTGAGAAACGCGGCAATCACGCCGCCGTAGATGGCCAGACCGCCGTTACGCACATGGAAGATCTCCAGCAGGTTATCCTTGTAGCTGTTCCAGTCAAACACCACATAGTATATCCGGGCACCCACAAGGCCGAAAAGCACGCCATAGATGGCAAAATCCCAGTAGTCCTCCGGGTCCTGCCCTGTCCTTTTCGCAATACAGGCCGCCATGGAGATGCCGGCCATCACGCCGATGGCGATGATCACCCCATACAGGGAGATGTAAAAACCGAATATGGTAAAGCCCTGGGGAACATTTCTCAGGTACAGCCCCAGGTTGGGAAAAGCTATGTCGTTTGCTCCCATTATATCCTGCATGATTTGCTTTCCTTTCCCTTGCGCATTATACATTAAAGCGGAACAGGATCACATCGCCGTCCCGGACTACATAGTCCTTGCCTTCCATGCCCACCAGGCCCTTTTCCCGGGCGGCGGACAGGGACCCCTGCTCCAGGAGATCCTTGTAGTTGACTACTTCCGCCTTGATGAATCCCCGCTCGAAGTCGGAGTGGATCTTGCCGGCGGCCTGGGGAGCTTTGGTGCCGATCTTGATGGTCCAGGCCCTGGTCTCATCCTCCCCCGCCGTCAGGAAACTCATGAGGCCCAGCAGGCGGTAGCTGGCGGCAATGAGCTTGTCAAGGCCCGACTGGGCGATGCCAAGGTCCTCCAGGAACATGGCCTTCTCGTCGTCGTCCAGTTCAGCGATCTCCTGCTCGATCTGGGCGCAGATCACAAATACTTCACTGTCTTCCCCGGCGGCAAACTGCCGCACCGCCGCCACATGGGCATTGCCGGCACCGTCGTCCGCCAGGTCCTCTTCCGCCACATTGGCCGCATAGATCACCGGCTTATAGGTCAACAGATTGTAGGAGCGCATCAGTTCCAGTTCGTCCTCATCCTCTATCTCCATGCTCTTAGCCATCCTGCCGCTCTCCAGATGCTCTTTGACACGCACCAGCAGAGCCTCCTCCCTGGCCAGGGTCTTGTCCATCCGGGCGGCCTTGGCCACCTTGGCGTGGCGTCTCTCCAGAATCTCCAGATCCGAGAAGATCAATTCCAGATTGATGGTTTCTATGTCCCGCATGGGACTCACGCTGCCGTCCACATGGATCACATTGCTGTCCTCAAAACACCGCACCACATGGACAATGGCGTCCACTTCCCGGATGTTGCTCAGGAACTGGTTGCCCAGCCCCTCTCCCTTGGAGGCCCCCTTTACCAGACCCGCAATATCCACAAACTCGATCACTGCCGGAGTCACTTTTTTGGACTGGTACATGTCCCCCAGCAGCTTCAGCCTCTGGTCCGGCACCGCCACAATGCCCACATTGGGATCAATGGTACAGAAGGGGTAGTTGGCTGATTCTGCGCCGGCTCTGGTCAGTGAGTTGAATAAGGTACTCTTTCCCACATTGGGGAGTCCCACGATTCCTAGTTTCATTTCTATCTATATCCTCCTTATATATCTTGTTTTTATGCACTTCCTGATAAGTTCCTTTTTCTTACCGCACCAATTCGGCATTGAAGTATATAATTTCTCTGCCTTTTAATTTTTTCCCATTAATGAACTTCTTTCAGAAAAAACAGAATCCAACACAGTAAAATATTATACCATGACGGACTCCCTTTCTTCAACAGTATTTTGAAACAATTATAGGTAGACGGTTATATCACTGTTTTTCACTTATGTATTTAAGTTCAAATTCACCCCCCACTTCAAGGGGGGTTTGACAAGGCCCCCCAAGGGGCCACTATTACTTGCACGCCTAAAAGGCGGGTGTTGCAAGCACTGTTACCGGCTGCCGCTAAAAAGCGGTTCCCTCACTATCTTCTTTTCTTGATTCTTCTGACTGTTCTGTTATATACTTCTTGATTGCTCCTTCTGTTACATTGCCTACTGTTGCGACGTAGTAGCCCCTGGCCCAGAATGCTTTGTTCCACTTATTCTGCAAGTTCGGATGCCTGTCATATATCATCAGAGTACTCTTCCCTTTCAAGTCCCCCATGAAATCCGAGATGCTCAACTTGGGCGGTATACTGACACACAGGTGTATGTGATCCAGACACACTGTTCCTTCAATTATTTCTACATCTTTATGCTGACACAAGGTTTTGATAATATCCCGCACATCGGCCCGTACCTGCCCGTACAATACCTTTTTCCTGTATTTTGGAATAAATACGATATGATACTGGCATTTCCATGCAGTATGTGATAACCTTTTCTTGTTCATTGGGATGCCTCCTGTTCTTTGAGTTTGACTTGCAACACCTTACTCATTGTATCACAGGAGGCTTTTTTGATATCCTCATCGCTTCTGCTTATTCCATTCTCCCCAGCACAGCTAGGGGATTAGGGTTTTCATTCAAGCATTACCTCTATGTATTTTACCTCCACAAAACGGACATGAATTCTTTTCCCAAGCCGCTATCATCGAATCAGGATTAATAGGCATTGAACAACTAATACATGGAAAAATTTCACCACTTGAAATTCGAATCTGATTCAACACCTCTTTCGGATTATATATATATCGTCTAACGCGATCATGTATCGTTTTATATTCAGTAATGAACGACATCTTCTTTTCCTGTGAATGTAGAGAATATGTTGCAGCATAATTAATTGCGTATATAGATAGTTTGCTCTCAACATCAGTATCTTTTGCCGGTACATGCGTCTTTCTCAGGTGCAATAACCGATGGTATATTAGTTCTGAAAACTCAGGCTCTCTCAAACAATCTAATGATTCCGATTTTTCTTCTATTGCAAAATGGCTAGATTTTTTACTAATACAGTAATTTTTTATATCGTTCCAAACTTTAACAACATCATTTTGACTTTCAATATTAGAATACTTCTTATCTCCATTATCTTTTATCGCATCCACAATCATCTGATTAGAAATATATTTAAATGGTCTTCCGGGCGAAAGATGTGACTTCCTATATGTTTGATAACCCGACCAGCATTTAAAAAGCATGGTCCCAAAATCTCTGGTATTTCCCATACTTGCCATGACAAGACTGGCAAAATTGTCACCCGAATTAAACATTATGCCATATGTATATCCTTTATCCGGAAAATAATGTTTTAATCTTCGATTTACTAATTCTTTAAAATAATTTATACATAGATTTCGCTCTTGATCTGAGGCTTCAAAGACAAGACTCTCATCTAGATTAATCTGATGTTGTAAATCTGCGCCGTTATCTAAGCAGTATAACCCACCTCTATACGGAACAATCCCAATCCAGAAATATATTGGATCATCCATTATCATGTTGATATATGACGCAGTTCGTTCTTGGCATTTGTATATTGTACTTATCTTTTCCCATTCATCTATATAGAACGTGATTGAATCAAGTCCTAATAATGAGATAATTTCTATTTGTTGATTTCTCACACTCTTTACATTGAGATACTGGTAATATGTGTTATTGGTTTTTAATCTTTTTGTAGTTTCAGACATTTCTGTTTCATTAATTGATATACCAATCTCAGGAACAAATTCTTTTAAGGATGCATTAATTTCATTAACTAACTCGAAAATTTCCTTATTTATATCCTCTTTCTCATAACTACCTGCACCAATATTTCGGATTTGCTCATTTCCCTCATGTGCAATTGCATTCATGGTATAA
The DNA here is from genome assembly GCA_947176785.1 of uncultured Lachnospiraceae bacterium. Classification (GTDB taxonomy): domain Bacteria; phylum Bacillota; class Clostridia; order Lachnospirales; family Lachnospiraceae; genus Acetatifactor. The sequence continues at coordinate 617 of CAMWSA010000312.1, read as the reverse complement.
ACATATATAATTGCTTTTTGAAGACTCAACTGTAGATTTTTTTTCTTCTTATTGAATACTTTTTGAACTCTTTCAAGAAATGACTTTCCTCGCATTGCTTTCAGTATAGTTAACAATTGTGCTGATATTTCCTCATAAATAAAAATGCTAAAGACACGGTTAAATGTATCATTATCGCAATTATCCGGTAAACATAAACGCTTCATATTGAGATAAATACACAAATTATTATCTTTTTCGCTTTTCCAAAGATTGGAATTTAGATTGTGTCTAGCTAGTAACATTAAATGAGTCTTTCCTGTTCCTCTTAATCCACAAATTGTTCCACTTGATTTTCTTGAAAGTGATGTTAAATCCGATAGATGATTTTTTACATCTACATGTAACTGATTTAACTCATTTATTTTCTCCAAAGATGTATCCATTGTCAATTCATAATCAGCTCGCAAATCCGAAAAAGCTTTATTCATATTATCTATGAAATCCTGATCATCAACCAACTGTTTAAGTTCTACGCTATTTTTCATTCTTGTCGTTCCTTTCTTGTATTTTTTCGTATTATGCGTTTGCGAAACACCAGACCCCGCATAAATACGGGATTCTCTTTGTTACAAAAT
>CAMWSA010000311.1 GCA_947176785.1 uncultured Lachnospiraceae bacterium | reverse complement strand
CGGCTTTGTTTTTCGAAAGCCGCCGTTTAAGAAACGAGCATTGGGAATATGTCTGCTGGACGAAGGTTTTTCTTTTGCCGTCGTGTAGCAAATAAATTTTATATATTTTACTGAATAGCCGCCTGCGGCATTCAACGGTAATTATTCTACTGTTTCAATGGACGCTACAATATTCATCTTTGCAATAGTTCTCAAAGGAATAGCAGTTGACAATATACAGGCAATAATAGAGATTATTGCAGCTTCAAAAATAAATAGATAAGGAATAGTAACAAATTGCAGAGTATCTGTTGTGGCAGCATTTACAAATATTGTGCAAATATATCCCAATACTCCACCAATAACGGACGCAATAATTCCGTAGTAAACCCCCTCCCATAAAAATGTTTTATAAAGGCTTTTTATACTCATACCGATTGCGCGTTGCATACCAATTTCAGCAATACGGGTATGAATGTTGCTGTAAACAGTGTTGATAATGTTCAGTATTCCAATCAGCCCGATAAATAAGATTAGTCCCCAACACAACATATTGATTTGCTGAAAACTTTCTTCAAGCTGTGCAGCGGTCTGTAGATAAGAAAGCCAATAACTACCGGGATTTTCTTTGCACCAGTTATCCAGCCATGTTTCAAATTGTTCATTGTCCGCATTTTGTTTTAAAGTCGGATAAATTTCTGAATAGTGACTGTTGCTTGTCAGTAAATCATACATTTTATCATTTACGATAATCTGCACACCATTGATAAAGCCCTCATTGTTAATCGAAACAGGAAAATCTGCTATGCCAACAACACGCACTTCATACCCATTGACCGATAGTATATCGCCATACCCAAAATCGGTCGCTTCTACGGTCTGTCCCTCATATGCAAAAGGAATTGGATTTTTTACAATACACGCTGCGCCAGAGAGCAAATCGCTTTTATCTTGTTCGGATAGGTCATCTATATAAGAGGACAGACGCGTATCATCTAAACCTGCGACCTGGAATGTTTCCCACGATTGAAGCGCAAAGCCAAGTTCAATCAAATATTCTCCGTTTTCGTCTTGGGTATAAACCGATAACTTTGTTGTTGATAGATGTTCTATCATCTCGTGTTCACGAATTTTCGCTATGCTTTCCGGTGTCATTCCAACAATTTCACTTGTAATTGCATAATCGCCTAAAGTCATATCCTGTACTCCGCTGCTTGTGTCAAGGAGCGCAGTAAAACTTTGCAAAGTCACAAAAACTGTAATACTCATAACCAACGAAAGAATGGTAATCACTGTCCTGGCGCTTCCGCGTTTTAAGTTCAGCCTCGCATAATAGGCTTCAAAGTTACGAATTGTTTTTGTTTTTCTCCCATGCCGTTTTATCTTTACACGCTGCCCGGACATCGCAACTGTTGGAGAAACATGGGAAGCATATCGTGCCGCAGGAAAGGCTGCAAGCATAGCAAACAGCAAAGTGATAACGATACTTACAAGATAAATAAGTATATGATTAGAGCTTGTACCGTCAATCATGGTATTTAGTTCCGTGGTACTGCTTGCCATAAATAAATCGGGATTCAAAACTCCTGTTGCCGCAATTAAAATTCCTTTTGCAGATAATGCGCCAATCAACAAACCAACAGGAATACCTATCCCACATAAAATGAATAATTCCAGAGAAACAAGCCGATAAATCTGCCCCTGTGTGCTACCGATTGCGCGAAGTGTCCCATATTCTTTGATACGCTTTGTTATGGCTATTTTCAAAATATTATAAATTACCAAGCCAGCCGCGAGCAGAACAAGTACGCCAACCATAATACAGGCAAATGTCATAAAAGAAAAACCTGTATCTGTATCAGAAGTTCCGGCTTCTTCATAAGAAATGCCGAGCGCGTCTAATAAAATCCAGTTGTATTGTATATTTGATTTTTCAATCCCGATTTTGTTTGCAAGTTCATCAATGATATTTTGAAATCGCTCTGTCTCTTTTATTTTGAAATCAGTTGAATAAAGCATATAATCCTCCGGCAATAGCGCGGAAGCTGACCCCTCGCCTAATACGGCATCTAAGGTTCCCGTAGAGTAACCAATATAGTTACTTTCTAATATACCGCAAACCGTAAATTCAGCAGAGTATGAATAAGAGGGGATTGATCCATTCATAAGAGATATTTCTTCCTGTAATGCAACAGTATCGCCAATACTAATATTTTTTCCAAGATATTGTAGGGCACTTTCCGGCAATGCGATTTCAAACGGAGAAACGGGCAAACGCCCCTCCTTTATTCTGCTAATTGATGGATAGGCATCTAATGCGTTTTCTAAGTATTCACGCGCATATAAGGTAAAACTGCTGTTACCGAGCTTACTATATCCGACGTTAATTAAGCTGCCTACATCATAGAGCCGAGTATCACTTTTTAATTGCAGCATTTGTTCTTCTGTTATTTGATGAAATGTAGCATGGCGGTCGCCGTTTAATGACGCAGCTTGTTCCGTCCTCATTGTCTGTAAAATGCCAAGGGATTGTCCAATAGCAGTCGTCATAATACTTGAAAGAATTACCGCAATCAGAATGAGAACCGCCATTACCTTTTGGGCTTTCAGTTCTTTGAAGGCAAGTGATAAATAGGATTTCATTATGCACTCACCTCCGTAAGTTCACCATCAACCATTGTAAAGCGACGGTCTGCCATTTCTGCAATACGAGGGTCATGGGTAATGATAACAAGCGTCTTATTCATTTTTTCACGAATATCACAAAGCATTTTCATCACTTCACTGCCGCTTTTACTATCAAGATTTCCTGTTGGCTCGTCTGCAAAAATAATGTCGGGCTGTGCAATTAAGGCGCGGGCAATTGCTACACGCTGCTGCTGCCCGCCGGACATTTCGTGCGGAAGATGTGACAAGCGCATTTCTAGTCCCAAAAGCTCTGTAAGCTGCTTAAAATATTTTTCGTCCGGCTGATTTTTATCTAACAACATGGGCATGATGATATTTTCTCTCGCGGTAAGAACAGGCAAAAGATTGAATTGCTGAAAGATAAAGCCTATCTTTTGGCGGCGAAATGTGGAAAGCTGTTTATCGCTACCGTTATGAATGTCGGTACTGCCATACAAGACAGAGCCAGAAGTAGGCTTATCTAATCCGCTGATGATGTGCAGCAGCGTACTTTTTCCGCTACCGGACGGTCCCATAATCGAAATAAAATCGCTCTCAAATATTGTCATTGAAGCATGATTAAGAGCAACAACCCGGCTTTCATTTGTTCCATAAATTTTTGAAATATCTTTTACTTGAATTTCCATGAAAAAACTCTCCTTATCTGTGTGATAAGGAGAGTATATAGGGTAAATCTCAAAAATTCCTCAAGGTTATTGAATTTTTAATGTTGCTGAAACAGTCGCACCGATTTTATTATTCTGAATGGATATGCTACCGCTATGTCTTTGGCAAAGAAGATTACAGATATATAACCCCATTCCAAAATGTTCGGTATCCTCGCTGCCTTTTTGAAATGGCTGAATGCCATTCTTAATGAGTGCCGCTGGGAAACCGCAGCCATCATCCGTAACAGATAGTTTCAATATCGTTTCATTTAAGGAACAGGAAACATCAATATTCTGCACAGCAAAGCGGATCGCGTTGGATATGAGGTTTTCTGCAACCTGAAATAAGATAGATTTATCTATCGAAAAGGACTCGGCAGAGGTAGAACTGTTAAAATTAATCCGTTTGTTGCTATCTGCGCCAACAAAAGCTATCGTGTTTTCAAGTTCAGAAATAAGTTTGTTCCATTTTACCTGCTCTTGTTCAATAGGAATTTCTTCTAATCTCTGAATACTGCTCATCGTTTCTATATAACGCTCAATTCTGCCTGTATAGTTTTCAATGCGAGATAAATTATCGACAATCTGTTCTGTGTTTCCAGTTCCGTCCACAACACTTTTTTTCGCCAGTTTTGCAGAGCCTTTCAAAACAGTAACAGGGTTTCGTAAATCATGAGAAAAAGCGGCGTTTAATCTTTTGCGTTCTTCTGTTTGCCGCCATAATTCACGGTTATTATTCAGTAAGGTTCTACGCATTGTTTCAAAAGCGATACAGAGTTGTCCCAATTCGTCCTGTGATTTTGCTTCAATCGTAAAATCAAGGTCATTCTCTATAATACGGGAAGCTCCTTTTGTAAGCAACGCCAACGGTTCTTTTAACTTCAAACGGTAAAACATGAAAACAGTGATAAACAATGCACCTATATATATCAGTATCGGCAATATCATCTGAGTAACAGAAATAATTTCAGCGATTACCGCAGCCTGTGTAGTTCGTTCAGGCAGTTGGTTCATTACAGTTGAATCAGACCGAATTTCAACAACAACACCGCTTGGAGCAATCTGTGAACACAATATGACACACCCCCAAACAGAAAGAATCGACAGGAAAAGGGCAATGGTAATATTGATAAATGTAATTGTAAATAATGCCTTTTTTAAGTTCATCTGTTTTATCCGATCCATTTATAACCCACTCCCCAAACCGTTTCAATATAGCTGTGCATGGTTACAGCAGCAAATTTATTTCGTATTTTTCGGATATGTTCCATAATAGTAGCGCTGTTTCCATCGCCATCTAATCCCCAAACTATATCGTAAATCCGTTCCCGGTCAAATACTTGCCCAATATGTGTAGAAAGCAATTCTACAATATCAAACTCTTTCTTTGACAGAACAATAGGCTTTTGATTTATCGTTATATCCCTTTTGGTATAGTCAATTACC
>CAMWSA010000310.1 GCA_947176785.1 uncultured Lachnospiraceae bacterium | reverse complement strand
TGCGGGCGCTCAAATCAGGATGGTGAAAATCCTTTTTCACCCTATCTCCCATCTGTCTGCTTCTGCGGGTACTCAAATCAAAATGGTGAAAATCCTTTTTCACCCTATCTCCCATCTGCCCGCTTCTGCGGGCGCTCAAATCAGGATGGTGAAAATCCTTTTTCACCCTGGCCGCCATGATCCCGCTCTGCGGAATATCAAATCTATACGGAGAATGCCCGTATTTTGGGCATTCTCCTGTGTGAGACTTAGTACTTCTCCACGAAACAGCCTCTGCTGTGAGTGGCTGGAAGTTCTGCTCACACTAACCTCTCTGCTGTATAGCACAGGCCAACCCCGTGTTATTGTTCATTTTTTGTCAGATCACATCCGCGAAATGCACCTTCAGTTTCTTGAAGATTGCGGCTCCCACAAGGAACAGCGCCACCGTCACCGCCCAGAAATACAGGGTTCCGGTGATATCCTCAAAAAACCAGTGATGCCCGTACACGGAATCCCTGTAGCCGTTCACAATATATACCAGAGGATTCAGCCGAAGGAGCGCCACCACTGTGGGATTGTGGAGAGAATCCAGGCTCCACAGGATGGGGGTGGCCCATATACCCACCTGCAGGCAGATGGAAATAATCTGGGACAAGTCCCGAAAAAAGATTACCACGGCGCAGGTGGTATAGGACATGGCCAGCACCAGCAGGAACAGACACGCTCCATAATAGGCGATCTGGATCAGATACACACTGGGATAATAGCCGTATATACAGCCCAGCAGTACAGCCAGCGTCAGGAAGAACAGATGGCTGAAGGTAGCCGCAATGACCTTGATGACAGGCAGGATGCTGATCTTGAAGACCACCTTTTTCACCAGATAGCTGTACTCGATCAGCGACATGGTCCCCTGACTGATAGCTTCGCTGAAAAAGAACCAGGGAACCAGTCCCGCCGTGATAAACAGTGCAAAGGGAACCTCTACCCCGCTGCGCAGCTCTATGGCCTTGGTTCCAAAGATCTTGTCAAAAACCAGATAATACATAAGTACTGTTACCAACGGCTGGGCAAACCCCCATATAATTCCCATGTATGAACCGGCATACCGCTTCTTAAAATCATTTTTTGACAATTTCCAGATCAGCCTTCTGTTTTGCCATAACTCCATGGGCAGCTGCACCAGCCTGGAAGTAAACGCTTTCTTTTTTTCCATAAAGTGATTCCTGTTACCTTCCGTATTCTTCCACATAGGCAGACAGTCCGCCCCACCTGGTATCCCGCTCCGAGAGAGTCAGCTCCATTCCCTCCGGGATCGGCCACTGCACCCCGATCTCGGGATCGTCATACTTAAGGCCCCCCTCGTCGCCGGGATGATAGAAATCCGAACATTTATAACAGAATTCCGCATAGTCTGACAGCACCAGAAAACCGTGGGCAAACCCCTTGGGTACAAAGAACTGCTTCATATTCTCCTCCGTGAGCAGTTCCCCGTGCCACTGTCCGAAGGTGGGAGAGCCCTTGCGAAGATCCACCGCCACGTCAAATACCTCTCCCTTGATCACACGCACCAGCTTATCCTGGGGATACTGGATCTGGAAATGAAGCCCCCGCAGCACGCCTTTTTTGGACGCAGACTGGTTGTCCTGCACGAATTCCACGTCAATGCCTGCCGCCTTATAATCGTTGTAATTGTAAGTCTCCACAAAATAGCCCCTGGAATCCCCAAACACGGTGGGGGTAATCACTTTCAGTCCCTCGATTTCACATGTTTCCACTGTAATTTTGCCCATATTTTTCCCTTTCTTATTTTGAGTTCCGCATGTCTCCTCCAAGCACGCAAGGCCCCTGAACCATATCAGACCGCTTTATGGCGTCCCGATATGGTTCGGCATGCTTTCCGGATACATGCTGTCAGAGTTCCGCATGTCTCCTCCAGGCGCGCAAGGCCCGTGAGGTTCCTCTATCTTCCCATATAACTGATGTTCATATCCACATTGCCCTCAATACCGTCAACGCTCCCCTTGGAGGTATATTGCCACATATTGTAGTAACCGTCATACAGAGGGACACTGCGATATTCCGCCAGCCAGATACAATAGTTTTCCAGCTTGCTGGCATCTACCCGGTTGTAATACCAGTTTCTGCTGGCATACACGCCGGCCTCGCCGCCCGCGTTCTCCACTGTGCGGCAGAAGGCATCACACACCAGCGTCCGTTCTTCCACTGACAGCATATCTGCCCGCCCGTTGCCTCCGGCCCCCTCGGTATCAATGAAAATCGGATAGTCCAGGCTGTACTCCCGCACCAGTTCCAGTACCATGGAGGCTTCTTCCACCGCCTCCACCTCATTGACAGCCTGGGTGAAAAAGTATACACCCACTTTCACTCCCGCCATAGTCGCCGCCTTGATGTTGGCCTCAAAGTAAGGGTCCACCACCAGGCTGCCCATGGTAGAACCTCTATAGCCCGCCCGGATAATGGCAAAGTCCACCCCGGCCGCCTTTACTTTCTCCCATTCAATCTCCCGGTTCCACTTGGAGACATCTATGCCTACCGTGGTATTGGAAGTGGGGGCCTGGAGCTTCTTGATCTCCGATTTATCGCTGTCCTCCTCCGCATTCTGGACACCCGTATCTTCAGCCTCGGCATCAATATCAGCCTCTGTCTTCATGAGCAGGGAGATGTCTTCAATAAATACATATTCCACCTTATCCTTGACCTGCACCCGTGTGGGGTTGACCGGCACCTTATAGCCCTCTATCTCCTGCAGACTCACAAAGTATTCCCCGGAGTTCAGCCCGCCGATGTACAGCACGCCATCCTGGTCCAGATCCTTATACTCCCCCTGGTCCCCCAGTTCCACGATAAAGCTCTGCCCCGTCACCGGTTCCCCCTCATAGTCCACCACCTGTACCCGCAGATCCCGTTCCACGGAAGTGACTACCAGAGACAGCCTGTTTTGCTCCTCCAGCTTCTGTTCCAGCCAGGTATTTTCCTCCGGATCAAAAAAAGTGGCATCCTGCAAAAAGGCGGAAAGATCGTTACCGATCCGCTGCCCATATTCGTCATAAGTTATTTCCTGCACCTGGGATCTGGGCGTGGCCGTGGGCTGCCCTGCGGCCTGCCCTCCCCCATAGGGCTGCTGCTCCCTGTTGGCATAAAGCACCAACAACGCCACCAGCAGAATCACACCCATGGAAGCCAGGATGCAGTGTCGTTTCAGTCTAGAGTCCATTAGCTACCTCAGTCAGATATTTGCCGTAATTGGTCTTCATCAGAGGCTCCGCCAGCTTCAGCAGCTGATCCCTGTCGATAAAGCCTCTCTTGTAGGCGATCTCCTCAATACAGGAAATGTACAGTCCCTGGCGCTTCTGGAACGCCGCCACGAAATCCGCCGCATCCAGCAGGGCATCATGGTTGCCCGTATCCAGCCACGCAAAGCCACGTCCCAGGGTCTCCACCATCAGCGTACCACGGCTTAAATACTCGTTGTTGATGCTGGTAATCTCAATCTCCCCCCGGGCGGAGGGCTTGACATTCCTGGCAATTTCCACCACGTCATTGTCATAAAAATACAGGCCCGGCACCGCATAGTTGCTCTTGGGATTCTCCGGCTTTTCCTCGATGGACAGAGCCTTCCCGCTTGCGTCAAACTCCACCACGCCGTACTCCCTGGGGTCCCGCACATAATAGCCGAAAATCGTGGCACCGGTTTCCCTGGAAGCCACCTCCCGCAGCACTCTGGAGAAGCTCTGGCCGTAGAAAATATTGTCCCCCAACACCAACGCCACCCTATCGCTGCCGATAAATTTCTCGCCGACGATAAAGGCATCCGCCAGCCCTCTGGGCGTCTCCTGCACCGCATAGCTGATCTCCATGCCCAGCTGATGCCCGTCTTCCAAAAGTTCCTCAAACACCGGCAAATCCCTGGGGGTGGAAATGATCAGCACCTCACGGATCCCCGCCAGCATCAGAGTGGACAGCGGGTAATAAATCATGGGCTTGTCATATACCGGCATGATCTGCTTACTGATGGCCTTTGTCAACGGATACAGTCTGGTGCCAGAGCCTCCGGCTAAAATAATACCTTTCATAATTGTTTTCTCCTGATTAAAGTTTCGCATATTCCCTTAAGGCGCACCAGCCTGACAGGCAGACTCCGGCCGCTTTGGATTCCGGAGTTCGATCCGTGTGCTTTCCGGGAAACTGTTGTTCCATAGTCCCACACATTTTAAACGCACCGAAGGGATTGCCGCGTTTTTGAGGCAATCCCCTGGTTAAAACCCTTATTTTTCATACATCTCTGTATAATATTTCTGGTAGTCGCCGCTGGTCACATTCTTCATCCATTCCTCGTGTTCGAAAAACCATGCGATGGTCTTCCTGATGCCCTCTTTGAACATGGTTTCCGGATACCAGCCGATCTCGGCCTTAATTTTGTCCGGAGCAATGGCATACCGCCTGTCATGTCCCTTCCGATCCTCCACATAAGTGATCAGCTCCTTGCTCACCAGGCTCTTGCGGGGATCACCTTCCGGCAGCATCTCCTGCAGGGTCTCGATGATGATGTTGATGATCTCTATATTCTGCTTTTCGTTGTGACCGCCGATGTTGTAGGTTTCAAACAGCCTGCCCTGCTCCTGCACCATGTCGATGGCCTTGGCGTGATCCTCCACATAGAGCCAGTCGCGCACGTTTTTGCCATCCCCGTACACCGGCAGCTTTTTACCCTGAAGAGCATTGTTGATAATCAGCGGGATCAGCTTCTCCGGGAACTGGTAGGGGCCGTAATTGT
>CAMWSA010000309.1 GCA_947176785.1 uncultured Lachnospiraceae bacterium | reverse complement strand
TGGTACTTTGGGCCCCTATATCCATTTCTCGATTACAGTTTGCGGAAACTCAAGCTAAATGAAAATGAACCGGAAAAATTTTGCCCGGTTACTGCATGTGTTGTGCGGGAATCGGAAAATCTGAGCGGCCGTTAATATAGCGCCTGTCCGTATAAGCTTCCAAGGAAGGGGTCAGCTGGTATACCCACACCTCGTAGTAGGCGGTGTCGTCGGTGAAAGGACTGCCTTCTACAGGTGTCAGACGCAGGGAAGTCTGCTGCAGGGCGGACTGGCTCAGTTCTATCGGGGCTGCCGACAGAAGGTAGCGAATGTTCAGGGCCTGCATGGCGTTCAGATCATAGTCCAGGTCAGTGTAGGGGGGCTGGCCCTTGGGAACCAGGCCGTTGATGCCGTAGGGGGCACCTGCCAGGTAGAGGCGGTTGCCCCATTCGTCAAAATAGCGCAGGGACTCGGGATTTTCTTCCAGTTCCCGGGCCATGATCCTCCGAAACACATGCTTGTATGCCAGATCATAGTTGTTGGAGTAGCCGTCCGCACAGGTGTAGCCATGGTAGAGGGCCACTGACGGATAGATTCCCAGGCTTACGACACTGAAATTGTCCTTTTCGGCTCCAATGGCCTGGTCTATGCGGGCGAATACCCCGTCCATATAGATACTCTCCCAGGTCATCTGCTTATAATCCTTCAGCAGCATCAGGCGGACATTCTTGTTCAGAGGACTGTCCCGCAAAATCTGCAGCCCCTCAATCCCCAGCAGCAACAGGCAGCAAAGCACCGGGATGAAACGCTGCCAGGGTACTCGCAAGGGTTGCTTTCCCAGGCTGCATATACTCTCCAGCAGCAGCCCCAGCACCAACATCCACAGAAACGGGAAACACCAATAGATCCGATCAGCCTGGAAATAAGTCAGCATCCCCCCTGCGTACAGCCGAAGGGACACTATGGGGCTGCTGTTCCACAGTACTGCCAGAAGGGCTGCGAAGACAATCAGGCCGATCAGCCCCCAGGCGGCCTTAAGGCTTTTATTCAGAGCATGCCGATCCCGTGCTTTTGCTTTTCCGGTTTCCCCTCCCTGCGCCCCGGGTAAACACTTTCCCGCGCTATGCCATGAGCTTTCCGGGAGATTTCTTTTACTTTGGGCGGATAGTACCCATGCCGCCAGCGTAAGCAGCGCTGCCGCCGCCAGTATGCCGACAGAGTATACCGGTGAGTAGGAGCCGACGCTGAAAATGAGTTCTTTAAAAGATGCCAGCGGATGCTCTGCTGCCCGCAGCGCCATCTCCTGCCGATGGGTGGAGAAGCCCTCCCCCGCCAGAGCCCGCAGCAGATCCCGGTTGGTCACCAGATAGACAACCAGCAGCGCCAGAGTACCGCTGCCCACCCGGAAGGCAGCGGCAAAGTCTTTCTTTTTCCGGCATCCGGCCACCGCCAGACAAAATGTCCAGACAAATCCTGCCGCCACCCACACATAGCCAACCAACGTCAGGGAAGAGCAGGCACCGTACAGGACAATCGCGAGATACCATCCCGCTTTATCCAAAGATTTTCTCCAGGCGGAACCATGTGACAGGAAGTATTTTTTCCTTGCCCCGGCTGGTGGGTCGGCATGTGTTCCGGGCTCTGAAGCCCTGTCCGGCGGACCGGCATGTGTAACAGCCCCCGCCGTGCCGGCAGTAGCCGGATCTGTGTGCCTGCCCCCCAGGCCCATAGCAGACAGCACCAGCATAGGCTGCCCCAGCGCTGCCAGACCGTATGTGGGATAAAACGGGATATAGCAGAACACACAGGCCGTCGCCCAGCCCGCCTCAGCCCGGATGCCCAGTCTTTTGCACAGACCGTACATCCCAAGGAAGCCTGCCAGCAGACAGAGCCAGTGCATCACAGCGTAAGCGGCGAAGGGAGGAAGCATTTTGTAGAGCAGTACCCCCAGCGGCGCAGGGGGCAGCATGGATGCCTTGTCCATCCCGTTCATAAACTGGGGGATCACGTTTCCCTGCCCCAGGTATCTGGCCTGATAGATATAGTTCAGGACCTCACCGTCCAGCTGGTCATGTACCTGGACGTAGCTGCCCTCTCCCAGTACCAGGTAAGGCAGTGTGATCAGGCTCACCGCCAGCAGACCCAGCAGTACCAGCACCATGTCTCTATGTTGTTGATAGCCCTTCCACATCCTCTTCATAATACCCTCCATGCATGCCGCAATCCCCGTGGCCCCAATCTCCATGCCGCAGCTGCGCTGCGAATCACATCAGGATGAAAAATACCGCATTTGGACTTGTTGTGCAAGTCCTGCATTTCTTCAAGTTTGAGACTTTGAACTTACGCCCTCCCCAAGAACGGCAGTGCGAAAAAGAACCCTCCCAAAAGGGAAGGTTCCTTATCCGGCAACAAAAACCATTAAAACTTGGCAACGCTGACTTTTACGCCAGGACCCATGGTGGATGTCAGGGTGATGCTTCTCAGATACTGCCCCTTCAGAGCGCTGGGTTTTGCCTTTACAATGGCATCCATCAGAGCCTTGAAGTTCTCCTGCAAAGCCTCCTCGGTGAAGGATGCCTTGCCCACGGGAACATGCACAATGTTGTTCTTATCCAGCCTGTACTCGATCTTACCGGCTTTGATGTCGTTTATGGCCTTGGTCACGTCCATGGTTACCGTGCCGGCCTTGGGGTTGGGCATCAGGCCCTTGGGGCCCAGAACCTTACCCAGACGGCCAACCACACCCATCATATCAGGGGTGGCAACCACCACATCAAAGTCAAGCCAGCCTTCGTTCTGGATCCTGGGGATCAACTCCTCGCCGCCAACATAGTCGGCACCGGCAGCCTCAGCCTCGTTTACCTTGTCTCCCTTGGCAAATACCAGCACTTTCACGGTCTTACCGGTTCCGTTGGGCAGTACCACAGCGCCACGGATCTGCTGGTCCGCATGACGGCCGTCACAGCCGGTCCTGATATGCACTTCAATTGTCTCGTCAAACTTTGCAACCGCTGTCTTTTTTGCCAGGGCAATGGCCTCATCGGGCTCATAAAGAGTTGTCCTGTCAACCAGCTTTGCGGCTTCTACATATTTCTTACCATGTTTCATTATCATACCTCCTAGGTTCCAGCGACAATTCTCATGGAATTGTCTCCCAATCAATAGTGTTTAGTCTTCAACAACAATACCCATGCTTCTTGCAGTACCGGCGATCATGCTCATAGCCGCCTCGATGCTTGCCGCATTCAGATCCGGCATCTTCATCTCTGCGATCTCACGAACCTTGTCCTTGGAAATGGTAGCAACCTTGGTCTTGTTGGGAACTGCGGATGCAGTCTTCAGGTTGCATGCCTTTTTGAGCAGTACTGCTGCAGGCGGAGTCTTGGTAACGAAACTAAAGCTTCTGTCCGCATATACAGTGATGACGACAGGGATGATCAGGTCACCCTTGTCTGCTGTTCTGGCGTTGAACTGCTTGGTGAATTCAACGATGTTGACACCATGCTGGCCCAGAGCGGGACCAACAGGCGGAGCCGGTGTAGCCTTGCCGGCAGGAATCTGTAACTTGATATATCCTTCTACTTTTTTTGCCATAGTGGCACCTCCTATAATGTGGTAATACGGCGCAAGCGCTTCGGATCATGCACATCCGTGTCTTGCTCCCACTGAAACACAGCGTCTGTATAACTTCCAAACTTTCCTTATTCCTGCATATCGCTGGCTGCGCCTGCGGTATTGCACCGATCAGTATTTGGAAGTCCTACTTCCAAACTTTAACTCCATACTGCCGTGTTTCCATGTTGCCGGGGCAAAAGCCCCACTGCCGCCCGGGCTTCAAATACCCGGCGGCTATATTCGCCGGAGGAGGCAGTGCCCCTTCCGGAAAATACTTTGATTTAAGAAAGTTTCCTGATCTCCGCGAAGCTGATCTCCACAGGGGTCTCCCTGCCGAACAGCTCCACGTTGATGGTAGCTGTCTGCTTGCCAAAGTCCATCTTCTGGACGATGCCCACAGTATCCTTCCAGACACCAGCCACAACGGATATACTGTCTCCCTCCGCAAAATCCACAGATATATTGTCTGTCTTGATTCCCAAAGGCTTCATCTCTGCTTCTGTCAGCGGGACCGGCTTGCTTCCCGGTCCTACGAACCCGGTAACGCCACGGGTGTTGCGCACTACATACCAGGTGTCGTCATTCATATCCATATTCAGAAGCACATAGCCCGGGAACATCTTGCGCTGAACCGTCTTTTTCACGCCGTTCTTCATCTCAACGACTTCTTCCAGGGGCACTCTGACCTCCAGAATCTGCTCCGCCAGAGACGGGTTGTTCTCGATGGTCTTCTCAATATTGGCTTTGACCTTATTCTCGTATCCGGAATAAGTATGAACTACATACCATTTTGCCTCTGCCATACAATCACCCTCGCTCTAAATTGTTGTCAGGATATTCACGCCATACTGGATGATATAATCCAACACTGCAATGATAAGTCCTAAAACTACAGATATGGCTACAACTGCTACAGACTGTTTAAAGGTAGATTGTCTGTCAGGCCAGGAAATCTTCTTGAACTCGGCCTTGAGCCCGTCAATAAATTTGGGCTTTGCGGTCTTTTCCGCAGAATCTCCCATGCTTACCTCTTTTCTGCATATCACAGACTGGTCTGCGATATTGCGTTAATGCATATTTGGATGCAGGGCATCCGAACTTTCTGCTTCGTGGATATTGCTGGCTGTGCCTGCAATATCCCTTAATACGTATTTGGATGCAGGGCATCCGAACTTTCTGCTTCGTGGATATTGCTGGCTGTGCC
>CAMWSA010000308.1 GCA_947176785.1 uncultured Lachnospiraceae bacterium | reverse complement strand
GAGTCCCTGGCGGAGTGCCTGGTGCCGGGACGGTGGTGGAATCCTTTTCCAAAGTTTAAATACACTGAAAGGCCGGATACGGCGGCGGCCCAGGTGCTGGAGGGGAATGTGATTCTGCTGGTGGACAATTCCCCTTCGGCCATGGTACTGCCTACCACCATTTTTGATGTGGTGGAGGAGGCGGATGACTACTATTTTCCGCCTGTGACGGGTACCTATCTGCGGCTCACCCGCTTTTTGATTTCGTTGCTGACCTACCTGATGACACCCACCTTTTTGCTGCTGATGGACAATCCGCATTGGATCCCGGAGGGGTTTGCCTTTATCATGTTGAAGGAGCCGCCCAACATACCCATTGTCTGGCAGTTTCTGATACTGGAGCTGGCCATAGACGGCTTGCGGCTGGCGGCAGTCAATACCCCTAATATGCTGAGTACGCCTCTCAGCGTCATGGCGGCGCTGGTGCTGGGGGAATTTTCGGTGAACAGCGGCTGGTTCTCCTCAGAGGTCATGCTGTATATGGCTTTCGTGGCCATCGCCAACTATACCCAGGCCAACTATGAACTTAGCTATGCACTGAAGTTTATGCGGATTATCACTTTGGTGCTGACGGCGGTCTTCGGGATCTGGGGCTATGCCGCAGGGCTGGCGGTTTCAGGACTGTGCATGTGCTGCAACAAGACCCTGTCCCGCCGCAGCTATCTCTACCCGCTGATCCCCCTGGACTGGAAAAAGCTGAAAAACCGTTTGATCCGAAGACGGCTGCCCGGGGCGAGACAGGAGTAGGACGAAGGAGCAATCCCTGCGGATCTGTGTGGGAAAATAAATTTTATGTAGATTACCCTATTCCCTTTTAAGAGGGAGTAGGGTATACTTTTTAGTATTATATTTATAAGAAAAGGATTGGTCGGAGAGGTATATGATACACAGGATAAAGACAACAATAAGGGATATTGCAGCAAAGCCGGGACAGCGCCTGCTGGTGGTCAGTGATATCCATGGGCATCTGGACCGTCTGATACAGCTGCTGCGGCAGATGCATTACAGCGGGGAGGATATACTTGTTCTGGTGGGGGATTTGATTGAGAAAGGTCCTGAGAGCCTGAAGACGGTGCAGTATGTGATGGATCTGGCCCGGCAGCATCCCGTGTATGTGTCCATGGGAAATGTGGAGCTGGGGCGGCTTCTTAAGGTGGAGGATGACTCGCCGGAGGGCGTGGAAGCCTGGGCGGGATTCTTAAACTGGGCGGAGCGGACCTGGGGAGGCAGCCTGTTTCATGAGATGCTGGCAGACATGGGCATTTTTGCCAGCCAGGTGGCGGGGGAGAAAGCGGCGGAGTATCGCAGCCGTATGCTGGAGCAGTTTCATGAGGAACTGGAATTTCTTTGGAGCAGGCCCACGATCCTGACGGCAGGAAGGTTCCTGTTTGTCCACGGCGGCATTCCCACCGAGGAACTGCGGAGCCTGGAGGGCACGGACCCGGCACTCTACCTGAAAAATGATGCTTTTTTGAGTCAGGGCCATTTTTTTCGGGAACACATCGTGGTTACCGGGCATTGGCCCACCTGCCTGTACCGGACAGACAGGGAAGATGTGAGTCCGGTTTTTGACAGCGACAGGCAGATTCTGTGTATAGATGGGGGAAACGGGCTGAAACCTTCCGGGCAGCTGAACGGGATTATCATTCCAGACTGCCGGGCGCAGATCAGCCAAATCAGTTGGATGGGATATGATGGCTTTCCGACGGTGGAGGCGTTGGAACGGCAGGCGGGCCGGGCGGCTGCTGTCCACATCCAATATTTTGAGAGCCAGGTGGAACTTTTGGAGCAGAAGGGGGATATGGCTCTCTGCCGGCAGGTCTCCACAGGCAAACAGTTTGAGGCCCCAGTGGAGTGGACTTACCATGACGGCGACGGAAGGCTTCATTACAGCGATTATGCGGATACTCTGCTGGATGTGGAGCCGGGGGAGCGGCTGTCGGTGATCCTGCAGACCAGTGCAGGATGTTATTGTAAAAAGAACGGCCTGATCGGCTGGTATAAAGGGGCGGCCCGGCCGGTGGGGCAGAAGCTGGTGCTGCAGCCGGGGGAACCTGACCTGCGTGAGTGTCACCGCCGGGAGAGGGAACTGGCGGTATATGAACTGCTCAGGAAGCTGGGAATAGAATACCAGCGGATTGATCATTTGCAGGTCAATACCATGGAGGGCTGTCAGGCGGTGGATCAGGCGCTGGCCGGGGCGGTAATCTGTAAGAACCTGTTTCTGTGCAACAGGCAGCGGACCAGATTTTATCTGCTGATGATGCCTGGGGATAAGACGTTTAAGACCCGGGAGTTGTCCGCCCAGATCGGCAGTTCCCGACTGTCCTTCGGGGAGGCAGTTTACATGGAAAAATATCTGCATATCAGCCCTGGCAGTGTCAGTGTCATGGGTTTGATGCATGATACCGGACATCAGGTGCAGCTGTTAATGGACCGGGATGTTTTAAAGGGAGAGTATTTTGGCTGCCATCCCTGTATGAACACCTCCAGCATCCGTCTGCGGATGAAGGAGCTGCTGGAAAAATTCCTGCCGGCGGTGGGGCATGTGCCTGTGTATGTGGAACTGACAGGAGAAAACGATGATATATAGTACAACGTATGAATCCCCCATAGGGAAATTATTTCTGGCAGCGGAGGATGAGGCTTTGATTGGCCTGTGGATAGAGGGGCAAAAGTATTTCCCGGAAAAGCTGTTATCAGAGAGAGGCGGGGAGATGGATTTTGCGGATAAGGACTGTGGGATTCTGGCACAGGCCGGAGGATGGCTGGATCAATATTTTGCCGGAGACAAGCCGGAGCCGGGAGAGTTGAAGCTGTCCTTGGGGATGGCTTCAGAAGTCCTGCCCGCAAGCAGTCAGTTCCGGCGGGAGGTGTGGAAGCTGCTGCTGGAAATTCCCTATGGAGAGGTTTGCACCTATGGGGAACTGGCCCGGCGGCTGGCAGGGCGCAGAGGGCGGCCCGGCATGTCCCCCCAGGCGGTGGGCGGCGCGGTGGGGCACAATCCGCTGTCCATCATAGTTCCATGTCACCGGGTGGTGGGGATGGACGGGAGTCTGACCGGCTATGCGGGAGGGTTGGAGAAGAAGCGGTGGCTGCTGCAATTGGAGGGATACTCCGGACTTTGAGAACAGCTTTCCGGAGGGCGCACCGGCCGGCGGAAAGGCACAAAAGCGGTCCCATGCCGGCGGCCGGACATAGGCAGGGCGGAATTTTTGCGAAATGGCAGGGATATGGATATCCTGCTGCTGGATATCGAGATGGGAGAGATGAGCGGCGTAAAGCTGGCCAGGCATCTGCGCCGGGCGGTAGATAAAGAGATGGATTCCGTAGGCGCAGGTATTGTGGGAATGTCGTATAACTGGCTGCGTTTATGGAACTGTGGGAAACCCTGTTTGCAGCCTGTGGGAAAGCTGCTTTTTCTTTTCCACAGGCTGTGAATGGGGTTTTCCATAGTTCCATAGCCAGTTATGCACATTTCTATGATGCAGTCCTTAAACACTTGAAATTATTCGCCTGACCGCATATAATTAAATGGCAGAGTTTAGAGAAAGGGTGAATGAAGATGTTAGAGTATATTTCTGCCCCAGAAGCGGCGAAAAAGGGGCATTTCAGAAAGACGGGTGCAAAAGCTATGTGAGGAAAACCGCATATCGGGCGTGGCAAAATTCAGCCGCTTGTGGCTGATACCAAAGGACGCTGAAAAGCCCGCTGACGGAAGATACAGGAAACGGGGTGAACGCATTGGTAAAGATAGCGATATGTGACGACGATAAAGAAGCTGTCAAATATCATGGGGATATTGTGAAAAACTGTCTGCGCTCTTGCGGAATAGGTTATGAGATTGCGACCTATACACAAAGCAGCAATCTTCTTTTTGATATTACAGACGACAATTTTTTCTATGATTTGATTTTGCTTGATATAGAAATGCCCGGAATGACAGGCATGGAATTATCTGAAAAGATCAAACCTTATTTGCCAAATGTAAAGATTATTTTTATCACGTCGCATATCGAATATGCGATTGACGCTTTTGAGCTTTCTATTTTCCGTTATGTGCCAAAAAGCGACCTGACTAATCGTCTGGTGTCCGCTGTGGTAGACGCTGCAAAACTGATTGAGTTAGAGGTAGGCAGGGAGTATATCATACAAGCTGCCGGGCGCATGGAAAAAATACCGTACAAAGACATTTTCTATATCCAGCGTGACGGTGGAAAAAATTCTATGATATGTTCGCGTTTGGGAATATCGAAAGTCAGAAAAAGTTTGCAACAGATTTTTGATGAACTGCAAACACAGGAATTTATTTTTATTGACCGGGGTTATATCGTGAATATCATACAGATAATGAAAATCAGTGATGGCATGGCATATCTCAAAAATGGTGATACGCTTCCCATCAGCCGTTCCCATTTACAGGAAGTTAAAAGACAGATAAACAGGTTTTGGGGGGCGCATATATGATGACTTGGTATCAGATACTTTCATTCTTTTTTACAAATGGATTGCGGATATTTTTGGGGTTGTATCTTGTTATAACATTGCAGCAATTAACCGGAAACAAGAAAAAAGCAAGCGTCATTTCTACGTGTGTAACAGCCCTTATTACCGTGCTGTCCTGCTTTCCCATTCAACAATTTTATCTGACGGGTATAGAAATAATTTTTGTAATACTGATTGCATATTATCTATATACGGCGCAGTTGCGGGTGAGCCTGTTTCTCACTTTCTTTTATGAAGTAACGGTTGCTTTGTGGGAATTTATTC
>CAMWSA010000307.1 GCA_947176785.1 uncultured Lachnospiraceae bacterium | reverse complement strand
TTTCGGCAAGGTGCTTGACCGGCAGAAGACGGGAACTCCCAGGGAGAATACTGCGGATGCGGCCAAACAGTCGAAGGCTTCCGGCAGCGATGCGGCCAGACCCCAGGAACAGGCGGATGCCTCCCAGGAGGCGGGCAGGGATGTGCAGCCGGAGGGCGGGGAAGTGAAAACCGAAGGACCTGCCGCCGGACAGGATCAGCAGGAAACCGTGGAGACGGTCGAGCAGCCGGAGCAGGATATCCCAAATGTACCTTTGGAGGGAGAACCGGACGGAGAGGAGCCGGGCCTGGAACAGGTGATGGAGATCTTGCAGAGCGCCATTATACAGATCCAGGAATTGCTGACGCAGCAGTTGAATATCAGTCCTCAGGAACTGGAGCAGCTGATGCGGAGGGAAGGTTTTACAGATCTGCAGCTTCTGCAGCCGGAGGTGGTGAATCAGCTGATTTTGGATGCCACAGGCGCGGAGGACTCCGTGGCGCTGGTGATGGATGAGAGCCTCTATCACAGCCAGCAGACCATTCTCCGGGGATTTCAGGAGATTACACAGGAACTCCAGGGATCACTGAGGGAAGAACTGAAGCTGAAGGATGAAGCCGATCTGCCAAAGGTGATGGAAAGCCTGGAGAATGCCATGGGTGGAAAGGCCATACCGGAGACGGACACTGTGGCCCAGGGACTGCGGCAGGAAGGCGGCCAGGCAAAGCAGGGCGGTCAGGAGCGTGACGTAGAGCAGGGCCAGGAACAGAATCAGGGGACGGCAGGACACGTGTTCTACCAGAACTATACGGCCCAGGCGCAGAACCAGACAGTCACATCGGCCGGCGCGGCCACGGCAGCTACAGCCGCCGCATATGCGGATCTCCCGGATTCCCAGCAGGTCATGAACCAGATCCTGGACTATATGAAAGTGTCCATGAAGCCGGAAGACACAGTGCTGAACATGCAGCTGCACCCGGAGAACCTTGGGACACTGCATATCCAGATCACTGCCAGGGAAGGTATTATGACGGCGCATTTCACTGCTTCATCAGAGGCCGTCAAGACTGTATTGGAGACCCAGATGACCGTTCTCAGGGAGAATTTTGAACAGCAGGACATCAAGGTGGACGCCATTGAGGTCACTGTGGAGACACATCAGTTTGAGAGCAATCTGGAACAGGGGCGCCAGCGGGGCGAAGAAGAGTCCGGCAGGAAGCCCAGGAGAAGGCGGCTGGATATAGGCAGTCTGGATGCGGAGGAAGATCTGACAGAGCCGGATCAGATTCTCACCCAGATGATGGCGCATAACGGCAGTTCTGTGGATTATCTGGCTTAAGCTTTGCGTGATGCCGCAGGGCAATGCCTGTAGCAGGCAGAGCAGGGCAAGCGGTATATTAAGTAGAATTTATAATGGAAAGGAGCAGAATTATGAGTCTAGTAGCACCGGTAGAAGACGGTAAGATTGTGGAAACCAATTCACAGAAATCCCTGGACAAAGCAAAAAAGAGTTCCGGGAGCGGTATGGATAAGGATGCGTTCCTGCAGCTTCTGGTGGCCCAGATGAGATATCAGGATCCGCTGGAACCCACATCCAACACAGAGTTTATCTCCCAGTACGCCCAGTTCTCGCAGGTAGAACAGCTGCAGAATATGGCTGCCAGCATGGATCTGCAGAGGGCCAGTTCCCTGGTTGGACAGCAGGTGAGGGTGAAGAACACCAGCAGCAGCGGGGATGTCAACTATGAAGAGGGCAAGGTAGATTATGTGACCTATGAAAACGGCAAGGCTTATCTGTCCGTCAACGGCGAACTGTATTCGATTGACGATCTGGACACCGTGGCAGACATGGAATATCTGGAAGCCTTTGATCTGGCCCTGAAGTGGGTTACCGAATTGAATAAGCTGCCCAGCGTAGCTACCATTTCCCTGGACGATGCGGAAGCCATCGACAAGCTGAAGGAAACGTATGACAATATGACGGATTACCAGAAGACCTTTATCGCAAAGGAGAAGGTGAAGGATCTGGAAGCCTATGTGGAGAGGCTTGCGGAAATACGCAAGACTGCCGAGGAAAATGACAAGACAGAGGGTGCGGAAGACTCTGACAAGACAGAAGGGACAGAGGATTCTGACAAGACAGAGGGTACGGACCCGGCAGAGGATTGAGTGCTGTGCCGGACAGGCGGAGCATTTGAAGGCGCAGCTTTCAAGAAAGGATAAGGGAATGAATATATGAGAATACAGGATTCCGAATTCCTGACTGCGCTGCAGCTGCAAGATTCGGCTACAGGCCAGAGAGGACGCGTATCGTCCAGGCAGAACCTGACGGATGAAGGGTTTTCCTTTCAGGAGGTGCTGCAGAAGAAGGTGCTGACCGAGGATAACCTGCGTTTTTCCAAGCATGCCAGTACAAGGCTTAGGCAGAGAGGCATTGACCTCACGGACGGGCAGCTGGAGAGACTGATGGACGGAACCAGGAAGGCCGGGCAAAAGGGGATTAAGGATTCCCTGGTGATTGTGGATGAACTGGCATTTATTGTGAACATCCCCAACAGTACTGTTGTCACGGCCATGGACAGCAAGGATGCAGTCGAAAACATATTTACCAATATCGACGGAGCCGTAATTATGTAGCCGGACCTTTATGGAGGCGAATATCTCCCGAATGATAGAAGGGGATATCTCCGTTCGCGAGACCGCGGGCAAACCCCGCGGTCCGGCGGGCGGAGGCATGCGGCGAGTCATCAAACAAAACAGGAGGTCATTTAACTATGATGAGATCACTTTTTTCTGGCGTGTCCGGCCTTAAGACACACCAGACCAGAATGGATGTAATTGGTAACAATATCGCCAATGTCAAC
The DNA here is from genome assembly GCA_947176785.1 of uncultured Lachnospiraceae bacterium. Classification (GTDB taxonomy): domain Bacteria; phylum Bacillota; class Clostridia; order Lachnospirales; family Lachnospiraceae; genus Acetatifactor. The sequence goes on along the minus strand of CAMWSA010000307.1, from coordinate 2,013 downwards.
ACCACGGCGTATAAGTCCAGTTCCATGACATTCAGCGCGCTGATGAGCCAGACTACCAAGAGGGCCAGCGGCCCCAATGCGCTCACCGGTGTGGCCGGTACCAACGCCAGACAGATTGGCCTGGGCGTTAAGGCCGGTGCCATCAACACCAATATCACAGGACAGGGTTCTTCCCAGTCCACCGGCAACCCTTTTGATATTATGATTACCGGCGAGGCTTTCTTCGTTGTGAACAACGGTGTGTCAAACTATTTTACCAGAGACGGTTCTTTCTATGTGGACGGAGCCGGCAACCTGGCTATGACCAGCACAGGTTACAACGTTATGGGCTGGCAGGTTGACCCCGATGATCCCGGCAGCATCAAGCAGGACACAGTGACGGCGCTGCGGATTATGAACCAGGCCAATATGACTTATCCCCCCGAGGCCACATCCGAAGCCATTATAGCCGGCGTTATTGACAGCAACGACAAAAACGTGACCAGCCCCAGCGGAAAGTCAATCAACCTGGGCTTCTATGATGCACTTGGCTATTACTATACGGCGAAGCTGGTGATGAAGCAGTCCGACAATCCCCATCAGTTCAGTCTGGAACTGGATCGGATTCTGGACTCCACGGGTAAGGAGATTCGGGATCTGGAGGGGAATACGCTCGATGTCAAATCTCTGGTGAAATTGTCGGAGACTGACCGCAGCCAGGCCAAGAAGACTACGATTGGCATGGATACTACAGCCTATCAGTGGGCTGTTGAGGGCGGCAATGTTTTACTGAAGGATACAGACGGCAAAACACTGGCGAACCTGACCAGCATGTTTAATAACGGCTCATTTGTGGCCATGGACACCGAGAATGTCCCTGCCGTCCCTGCGGACCCCACGGCTGGAACCGACGAGATACCGGCTATCACGGTGGCCGAGGCTCTGGATAATATTGCGAAAGCCTATGGGTATGAGGGCTCAACGGATGAATTCCTGAAATTGGCCAAGATAGATGAAGCCGCTTCCACTGCAGGCGGTACAGACGTTTACCGGTCGATGGAGACCCTGCTGTATAATATGGGAACCAATATGTTAGCCGCAGCGGGTACTGCTCCTACTGAGCCGGCGCTGAAGATACCTTCCGCCGATGATTCCAGCGACGTGCTGGATGGCCGTCTGTTTGACGGTATCCTTGTGGACTACAATCCTGACACCGGTGTGTTTAACGGCTTAAACGGTGCCGGGCCCACCAATGCCACTTTCACCCTGAACCTGAGTGCGCTGGGCGGCAATTTCTCCAATATCACGGTGGATATGTCCACGAGTTCCAACTATGACAAGAAGGGCACTTCCACGATAAACGCCACCAGCGGAGATCTGGAGGGCGTGGGGGCAGGCCGCAGGCTGGGAGAGATGATCGGCCTGACCATTCAGGACAATGGCATGATCTACGCCACCTATGACAGCGGTATGACCAAGCTGCTGGGCCAGATTGCCACAGCTATGTTCGCCAATGCCTCCGGCCTGGAGAAGAGCGGTGACAATCTGTACTCTGCAACCCTTAACTCCGGTGAGTTCGACGGCATCGGCGTGGACATCACATCGGACGGCGGCTATATGACGACCGGCCAGCTGGAGATGAGCAATGTGGATCTGTCATCTGAGTTCACAGAGATGATTACCACTCAGAGAGGCTTCCAGGCCAACAGCCGTATCATTACCGTATCGGATACGCTGCTGGAGGAGTTGACCAATCTGAAGAGATAATTCTTTTTGCGGGGTGGGAAATAAATAAGCATGCAAAGGGGTTGTGCGCCAGAAATGGCACACGCCCCTTTGAGTTGTGTCGTAAAAGGGGCAAAAAGAGTATGATTGAAGTGACCAGATTAAACGGACAAAAAATTCTTGTGAACCCGGATTTGCTGGAAATCGTGGAAGAAACGCCAGATACGGTGGTCACACTAACAACTGGAAAAAAAATAATTGTAAAAGAAAGTAGACAAGAGATAAAAAATTTAGTAAAATCATATAGAC
>CAMWSA010000306.1 GCA_947176785.1 uncultured Lachnospiraceae bacterium | reverse complement strand
ACCAGGGAGCGTATGAAAGAAGAGTTTAGAAAGCTTGGATTTGTCTTTGGGGACAGCCAGAGCAATTTTTTGTTTGTAACGCATCCGCATGTATCTGCAAAAGAACTGTATGAGGCGCTGAAACAGGAACACATTTATGTGCGCTATTTTGCAAAGCCGCGGATTGATAATTATCTGCGGATCACGATCGGGACGGATAAGCAGATGGATACCCTGGTTGATTTTCTGCGTACATATTTTAACAAATAGAAAGAGGTTTCAGAATGTATATAATTCAATTTATCAGAGGATTTTGTATGGCGCTTGCGGACAGCGTGCCGGGTGTATCCGGCGGGACGATTGCGTTCCTGCTGGGGTTTTATGACCAGTTTATTGGTTCCATCGACGATTTGCTGCGCGGGAGCCTGGAAAAGAAAAAGCAGGCGCTGGTTTTTCTTTTGAAACTGGGGATTGGCTGGGCATGCGGGATGGTAATGGCGGTTCTTGTACTGACCAGTGTGTTTGAATCCAACATTTATGCGATTAGTTCCATGTTTATCGGATTTATTTTATTTGCGGTTCCGATCGTAGTTAAAGAAGAAAAAGAGGCGCTGCAGGAAAAGCCGGGCGCTGCCTTGTTTGCCCTGATTGGCGCTGCGGTTGTCTGTGCGATTACGTATTTTAATCCGGTTTCCGGCGGAAGCAGCATGGATCTGGAACAGATGGATCTGCAGCTTGGTGTTTATGTATTTCTGGCCGGGGCAATTGCAATCTCGGCAATGGTGCTGCCGGGGATTTCGGGTTCCACATTGCTGCTGATTATGGGACTGTATTTGCCGGTGATTACAGCTATTAAGGATATTCTGCATTTTGACTTTGGGGCGTTTCCGACGGTATTTTTATTCGGATGCGGGATACTGGCCGGGATATTCAGCGTGGTTAAGCTGATCCGCAAAGCGCTGGAACGGTTCCGGCCGCAGACGATCTATCTGATTATCGGGCTGATGGCAGGATCCATCTATGCGGTAATCAAAGGACCGGAAACATTGGATACGCCGCAGGAAGCGCTGTCGATGGGGACATTTAATATTTTATTTTTTGTGATCGGCGGGGCTGTGATTTTGGGACTGCAGAAATTAAAAGACGTGCGGGAAACATAGACATGCGTTAAATGAGGGAATGGAAGTAATGATCTTTTCCGCATTAAAGTGGCGGTTTGCTTTTGTGTTATTGCAGTGGATTTTCTGTTATACAGAGTTCAATGACGGACTCTGTAAAAATCAAAAAAGGGGAATGTCTTGCACTTTTGACGAGGATAGGTATGTTTTGTTAGCATGAAATCAGTCGAAAAATTGGATAAGAAAAGGAGACAAAGCAGTTCATGGTAAATACGAAACGAGAGGTTAAAGCAGATTGCTTTTTGCCACAGGCAGAGGATGAAGGGCAAAGATATGGCAGAAACAAGGATACAGCGATAAACCATACATATATTAACAGTGGCAGTTACCGAAGAAAATTTGATTTTATTTCCGATTCGTCTGAGTTGAACCGTCTCATATTTCAACTGTCGAAAAAGATGTTGGAACATAGATCGGGAACAAAGTTTGAGGATATCCAATTTTATCAATCATTATGGTCTTGGCATTATAGTCTGCCATGATGGAAAAATATTCAAATATGCTTCAAATCAGGAAATACGGGAAGACTATTATAAGATGGTTGTTGAAAAATATCTGAAAAAAGGCTATAATGAATACGAAGCACAGATAGAGGCTCTTATGGAATTAGTTACGAAGTTCGATATTATGAGTACTCTCGGAAACTTTTGAATAATGGATTGAAATTTATACAAAAAAGAACATTGGGTTGAATCTGCAGGGGATATGCGTAAGATATAGTTTACTTATGGAAATAGTTCTTAATTTTGGGCGCACTTCACCCTTGTGCTATAGGATGCTGTTTTAAATTATATATTTAGTCAAATAGTATGGATGCCGTTTAGCTGGTGGAGCTTTTGTTTTGTTTTTTCATCCATGCGTCTGCATGGATGTTTATGCCGGCAATTACTGCAAAAAAAGTATATCTTTTTCTTCGGTGTATGCCCATGGCATGCAGATGGTAATCATTCAGGATGCGGTTGTTTACCCGTTCGCAGGATGTGCGGTTTTTATAAATTTTTATATATTCCCGCGTACCCCTGGCAACCGGGGGATAAAGGCGCGCATCCCAGTCAGGTTTTGTATAGATGCACCGTCCGTATGGGGATTTGGAGCATTGATCCCTGCGAGGGCAGGCGTCCACTTTGTTACAGGCCAGCGGGCAGCGCCATTTGCATCGGCTGCGTCCGGAACAGTAACCCCAGTATACCATCCGGTAACCGGCCTGGCAGACGGGCGTCCCATCCTTATCAATTGTAATTTCATCCGGAACAGACTTTGGTCTGCCACGGTTGGAATTCAGGTCAATAAAAGGCCGGATCTTCCATGTCTTGCAAAGGTTATAAGTTGGATAATTGTCATTTGCGGAATCAAAGCACAGGTTTTGGATGGAAATGCCAGGGTTTATGCCATGGAATTCCTTTAACGTGACAATGCCGCTGACGCTGTCGTGGCGTCTGGCGTCCAGGAAACGGATATGCATGGGAAGGTCAATTCCAAGCTGTCCGTCATGGTAAGACAGCATGTACAGCGTATATCCAAAATAGTAAGAGCCAAGATCGCTGTCCCAGCCCCAGTGGGCGTCCGGATCGGAATAATGCCGCGGACAGTTACAGTATTTTACGCCATTATCCGAACAGCCGCACGCTTTATGCCCGTAAGGGCTGGCATGTGTATGGACGCAGGTTCCGTCACCGGAAAGCGTAATGCCGTCCTTATTTATAAGGCCGCGCTGCAGGGATGGGATGACGGCGGCCGCACGGAACACCTGATGGAGGAGCTTTTCATAATAAAAAGGGAATTCATCCCTGGAAACAGCGGCATCTGCCATAATTTTTGTGATTTCAGGATGCCGGTTTGGAAGTTTTTTCCCTTTCCCAGGCTTAACTGCAGGCTTTCTGTTTTTGTCAGCGGGGAAAAGGTCTTTCATGGCGGATTTCTGAAACTGCTTTTCCTGAAGCCATAGCCGGTCAATGAAATCATAATAAGAACCCAGGGGCGGCAGTGAATCCGGGGTGCAGCCGATCAGGAAAGCCAGCAGGCTGTCTGAGCTGAGCTTTTCCAGCCAGGCGGTAATGCCTGTAAAGCTCTGGTCCAGCATAAGAACCAGGGAGCGCAGAATCTGCGGCTGGTTTATGGCAGGGCGTCCATTTGGTGAGTAATAAGGCTCCAGAAGTTCCATGACAGGGTCAAGATTCAGAAGCCGGAGTTTTTCCCTTGCAGCGGCAAACTCACCAGCCAGCCTGACACGCTGGGAATTGTCAAAATGTACTTTAGCCTCATGCAGGAAATGTTTGTATTCCTGATGGGACTGCCAATTTTTTATCATATGTGTGTCCTCCTTCGATTGTGGTTAAAAGTGAATGTTTCTTTAATCGAAGGGCCGTCTTAACTGCCCGTTGGCAATTAAGACGGCCGCACAAACTGGCAGGTTTGTCAATAGGGATCTGAAAATTTTCTGATAAAAATAGAAAAAAGTAAAAAAATCCACTGAAAAGTGGAGGTAAAGAAAAAACGGAGTACTTTGGAAACAAAGTGTTTTCAAGGACTGTGAGTTTCCGAGAGTACTCAAAGTTATTAAGGAGGATATGTAATGGGTAATTTTAATTTCAAAAAATGTGGAGATATTGATGGATTATATGAGATAAGCATTAAAGTCTATAAAGATCCTAGGGGTTTTAATATGGAAAATTATAACGAAGAAGCCTTTTTTGAAGAAGGATTGACAATGAGATTTGTTCAAGATAATTATTCGGTTTCAAGTAAGAATGTACTTAGAGGGTTGCATTTTCAAAGGAAATATCAGCAAGGAAAGTTAGTGCGTGTTATAAAGGGCGAGGTGTTTGATGCGGTAGTTGATTTAAGGGAAGGCTCAAAAACATATGGGGCATGGTATGGGGTGATTTTATCTGCTGAAAAGAACAATATGCTTTATGTTCCGGAGGGATTTGCACATGGCTTTTTGGTATTATCAGAAACGGCAGAGTTTCTATACAAATTGTCGGATTTTATCATCCAGAGGATGAGGATGGGATTCCTTGGAATGATGCAACGGTCGGAATTGTTTGGCCGATTTCAGATTATTCAATGGTGATTACATCGGAGAGAGATAGTAATCATCCTAGCTTTGCAGAAACAATACCACTTAAGAAAAAAGGATAAAAGAATATGAAAGTTGAATATGTTGAGGGAATTGATGATATTGTAAAATTGAGAGTACATGGAAATAAGCCGACTTGTAATACAAGTATGTTAGAAATAAATCCTGCGATAGGTTGTCAGTTTCAATGTCAGTATTGTAATGCGTATACACAAGAAAAAGAGAATCGTTTTTCGAATGTAAAGGTATATCGGGATTATCCAGAGTATTTGGATAAATATATACAAGAAAATTATGAAAATGTGAAAGGACAGTTTTTCTATTTTTCACCTAAAATTGAGGCCTTTCAAACATGTTTGATTGATTCAGGTATTTCATATGAGATTTTATCAATATTAAAGAAATATGGTTTGAAATGTATAATCGTAACAAAATGTGGGCGACTTCCAAAAGAGTTAGAAAATCTTTTGATTGAAATGAAAGACTTGTTGCAGATACTTATCAGTTGTTCTATGCCAAATGAAAAAATAAGAAAGATAATTGAACCTGGTGCTGCACCGATAGAAGAGAGAATGGGGTTTGCTAGATTTTGCATGGAAAATGGTATTAAGACGACTGCTATCT
>CAMWSA010000305.1 GCA_947176785.1 uncultured Lachnospiraceae bacterium | reverse complement strand
ATCGGTATTGCCTGCTATGGCAGAGCCGAAGCTGGCGACGTCGCCATTGGCATAAGCATAGGCATCCTGTGTCTTGCTGTCAGCGCTGGCACATACCAGATAGACCAGGGCATGCTTAAAAGAATCATAATTTTCCAGAAGCCGCGCATAAATCTCTTCTTCATCCTCCGCGACATAGTTTTCATATTCTTTCAGATATGCTTCCAGTGCTTTTTCTTCTTCTTTGATCTGCGCCACAACAGTGATCATGGTATTATAGTCCGTTGCGACAATATGGGACAGGGCCATCCTGTGGATATCGGTGGTCGCAAGACGGATACTTTGCAACGTTTCCGAACCTACCATATAGTTATCCACGATTTTTGAAGCATTGGAGTTCACATTGTTAATACCGAAAACCGACAGCGCATTTGAAATCAAAGCCACTACTCCCAGAAGGATAATGGGAAGTATCAGACGTTGTTGTATGGTTAGTTTTTTCTTCATCTTACATTAACAGATCCTTTCAACATATGCTTTTATCAGGCGATTGCGCCCCCCTTTCCGGGAACAGTGGATGGGCAATATATACAAAATAAGGGCGACTTACCACTGCATGAAGAAAATTTGTGAAACAGCTTATCTCCCAAGCACGTTTTTGTATATATTGACCGGCCACGTCACTTGCGGAGAACGCTTCACAATTGCCTATATGTTCCTATCTCTCGGAGACGGCCTGTGCCATCTCATCTAACTGCTCCTGTAAATTCTGGCCGGAGGGATTTCCCGCTGCCATATTTTCTGCAAATTTTGTGACGGGGTCCCAGAACTTACCGCCTATCCGCTGAAGCTGCGAAAACGCAGACTGCTCTAAAAGGGCGGCAATCGCCGGCGACTGCCTGATCTCTGCGGAATCCGCCACCGCAATGTTTGACGGACCCTGCCCGCGCATTTCAAAACGGAGGCGCTGGTTCTCTTCATTAGTGATCCATTCGGCAAGCCTGGCTGCCCACTCCGGGTGTTCGGAATAAGCATTTACGCCAACCAGCTTACATCCTGAAAATGAAGCCATCTGCACCTGGCTGCCGTTGCAGGTATAAGTCGGCAGCTTGGCAGCCCCGGCATACTCTCCCCATGCCTCCTGTACCGCAACGGAATTCCATACACCGCTGACGCCCGCAATCACCGAGCCGTCCTTTACGCCCTCCAGAAATTCCTCGTCTGTACGGCTGGCAAAGCCCGGGCTTCCCGCAATCTGAAGCATTGCCCGGGCCACATCAGTCCCCCGGATGTCCCCCTCCGTTTGGTTCCATGTGCAGTAGTTCGTGATCCCGTCATCGTTAAGCCCAACCTCAAGCCCTGTATTTCCAAAAAAAGAATATACATACCATGCCGAAGACCAGTCCATAGTAAAAAACTTGCCCTTTGCCGCTGCGGCTTCCAGTATGCCGTCCAATGTCTCAGCCTGTTCATCGGTGATATATCGCTTGTTGTAATATAAGAAATACCCGTTATCCGCGGTAAGCGGATATGCATATAACTGGTTGTTTACCGTGGCCGCTTCTGTTGTACTTGAAAGATTTCTGCTCCTGATCCCATCCGCATTGCCGATGGGGTCCAAGGCCCCGGCAGCGGCCAGGGCGTTCAGCTGGTCGTCCGCAAAGGTAAATACATCCGCACCTTCCTCCAGGCCCCCGATCAGTGCGTCCTTGCACTGGGATTCCCCCTGTACCTCAAATATAATCTCAAAATCTGCCTGCCCCTGATAGTTTGCCTGAAAGCTCTGGATGATCTGATTCATCAGTTCCGTATCTTCCTCGGCCCCCCATACAATCAACTCAACCCTCTGGGGTTCTGTAATTACCGAATCCTTTCTCTCCGCCTGGCCGCACCCCGTAAAGACCACAGTGCATAGAAGCCCCATAAACAATCTGCATGCCCTCTTTCCCATATGTATTCCATCCTTGTCTACAGTTTGAGAGACCTCCTGTGAGGTCTCGATTTAACATACTGCCGGTTTTACTATCTCCCATAAGAGCTCCATCAGCTTGGGGACATCAATGGGTTTAGCAATGTGACCGTTCATCCCGGCTTCCATTGCCGCTTTTTTATCTTCAGCAAAAGCGTTGGCTGTCATGGCAATAATCGGGATACCGGCAATATCCGAGTCCTCCAGCGCCCGGATCTGTCTTGTCGCTTCATAACCGTCCATAAGCGGCATCTGGATATCCATCAGGATCAGGTCATACTGGCCGGGCCTCGCCTCTCTCATCCGCTGTACCGCAACGGAGCCGTCATCCGCCACCTCCACGGCAAAGCCGGCTTCCTGTAGAATCGCCTCGGCAATCTCCTGGTTCAGTTCATTATCCTCCACCAGAAGAATTTTCTTTCCCTGGAAGGAAAACGTCTCCTGCAAAGCCTCCTCTGAATCTCTGACCGCAAAAGGCGACTCCAGTACCTCTCTGAGTTCCGACAAAAAGATTGGTTTGGAACAGAAAGCCGTGACACCTGCCTTTCTTGCCTCCTCTTCGATATCCGACCAGTCATAGGCAGTCAGGATGATAATGGGGGTCTCATCCCCGATCAGCCCGCGGATCCGCCTCACCACCTCGATCCCATTCATATCCGGCATGAGCCAGTCTATAATATATGCGCCGTACTCGTCCTCCTGTTCCCCGGCAAGCTTTACCCGAAGCACCGCCTCCTTGCCGGATGTCGTCCAGTCCGGGCGCATGCCGATGGCAGCCAGCATCTTGGTCACGCTGGAACAGGTATTAAAATCATCGTCTACCACCAGCGCACGAATTCCCTGCAGTTCAGGAATCGTCTCCTGCTTTACCGGGCCTGAACAGGTCTTAAACTGCAGGGATACCGTAAATGTGGTTCCTTTTCCCACCTCACTGTCCACAGAGACGCTGCCGCCCATCATATCCACAATGTTTCTGGTAATCGCCATGCCAAGCCCGGTTCCCTGTATTCCGCTGACCGTACTTGTTCTCTCGCGCTCAAAGGGTTCAAAAACATTCTTTAAAAATTCCGGGCTCATCCCAATTCCCGTATCCTTCACCTGAAATTCATAAGCGGCATAGCCTTCCGGCGCGTTTCTCTTCTGTAAAATCCGAACGCTTACCATACCGCCTGGCTGTGTGAACTTCATGGCATTGCTCAACAGATTCAGCAGAACCTGATTCAGCCTGAGCCTGTCGCACAAAACATGTTCGTTTACCACATCCACCGTATCAATATAGAAATCCAGCTGCTTTGACATGATGTCCGCCTGTACAATGGTCTTTAGGTCATGCAGAAGCTCCGGAAGAGATGTTTCCTTTTCCTCAATTTTTACCTTTCCGCTTTCAATGCGGCTCATATCCAGCACGTCGTTGATCAGGCTCAGCAGATGATTACTGGAAGTGGCAATCTTTGCCAGATAGCCCTGTACCTGCTCAGTATTTTCGATATGCGCGGCGGCAAGCGATGTAAAGCCTATGATGGCGTTCATGGGCGTCCGGATATCATGAGACATATTGTTGAGGAACGTGGTTTTCGCCCGGTTGGCATGCTGTGCCGCCGCCAGCGCGTCCTGAAGGTCCGCCCTCTGGGCTTCCAGCTGCGCCTCCATCTTCTTCTCATCGTCAATGTCTATGAAAAAACCTACAAAAGTGACCGGAGAACCATCCTCCCGCCTGGACAGACGGCCCGCAGCGTGGAACCATCTCCATCCGGCGTTTCGGGTGAGAAGGCGGTATTTCACATCATAGGTCTTCTCACCGGTGTAATCCCTTACCGTGTCCCAGTACTCCTTCATCACATAGGCTTTATCTTCTTCATGCAGCAAATTCGACCAGGAATCCAGCCTGTTGGGGAAATCCGCTTCACTCTCGTACCCCAGCATGTTCCGAAACACATCGGTCCAGATACAGGAGACTATCTCTCCACGTTCGTCAAACTCCATACTCCAGGGACCGGAACCCAGAGCCGCCTGAATATTTTCCATGGCGGTCCGCTCCCGTTTAATCTGGGCGAGCGCAGCCCTGAGCCGGTCCTTGTCGGCCTTTTCCTGCTCCAGAAGAATCCTGGTATTTTTCCAGGACTGACGAAGCAGGAACAAAAAGACCAGAAGCATCACAGCTGCCACGACGAGCGTCTGAACCAGGAACCTGCGCAGAGCCTCCGGAGATTCCATCCCTATTTTTTCCAGTATGTAAACAGATTGACTGGTGCCGGCTTTCGCACCCTCTGTCAACCATATCGCCGCAATAAGAAGAAGCGCCGCCAGTACAATTCCTCCCCCTATGATAAAAGCAGTGGTCTGCTTCTTTCGCCTTTTTGACTGCATTGTTTTCCTCCCTCTGTGGTTTCCTTTAGTCTCCTTGCCAACGCTTCCAACTCCTTCTTACCCAGAGACGGAACCATGCTATGGCCTGCATCAAACGGATGCTCCGTCTCTTATCATCCGGATTCACAAGCCCATCGCCACTGACAGGAAAAAACCGTTCACATTCTGCTGTCAGTACATAAATAGCCCCGATTTCCCCAGTTGATATTGTACCTTTGCCGATCCCTGTGCTTATGCCACTTTTGTCTTCCCATGCCCATTTAGCTCATCCAGGAATTCGGCCAGTGTACTAATCGTAACTGTATCATGTGCAAAATATCCCTTATACTTCCCCGATTCCGTGCGCTTCAGCGCACACCCTGTTCAGAAGAGCCATGCTCATTGTACCACATCCATATCCTTTTTTCTATTCCCAATTCAAAAAAAGGGAAGCCTTCTCAAAAGTTCATGTACGGTAAAGAAGCAAGTATCCGAAAACAAGAGATAGACCGCCTGCACCACACTATTCCGACCCAAAGAAACCAAAGACCAAAAGACAAGCATTG
>CAMWSA010000304.1 GCA_947176785.1 uncultured Lachnospiraceae bacterium | reverse complement strand
CTTCCCCAGGCAGGGACGGGTTCTGGCTTCCGGCTTCCGGCCCTTCCCCAGGCAGGGACGGGTTCTGGCCTCCGGCTTCCGGCCCTTCCCCAGGCAATTCTTTTGCCCCTTCCTGATCAGGGCCAAAACCCTCCCCGAAACCGCCGTCAGGTTCTTTCGGTTCCGCCCCGCTCTCCGGCATTGCCATGTCTCCTGCCGTCTCCACTGTGCTTATCCCCAGCGCATTCCGAACCATGTCCACGGGGCCGCAGGCAGTCAGCCCACCACACACAGAAGCGGAGATACCCACCACCGCCACGGCTTTGCCCAGCCCCTGTCGGATGGCCAGCTCCCTCTCCAGATAGCGCAGTTCCGATTCGCATTTGGGACATGTCCCCTTGCAGTCTCCTTGGAATGTACACTGGGACACCACATAGGGGATATCATTCTCCAGGGCGATCTGCCTGCGTATTTCCTTTAATGCCTTACATTTCTCTTTTCCTCTCACTTCTCTGTCCTCCTGATTATACGCACCGACAATTATAGTAAGCGACATTGAAATTTCTACTTTCAACTCTTGCGAAATCCATATACGCAGGATTACGCAAGACTTCAAGTGAAATTTCCAATGTTGTTGACTATAGATTTTCTCTCCTGCGTCTTCACTTTATACTTACGAGGAGTTAGATTTTCCTTCCTGCATGTCACATGCTGCCCGGTTATACAGCATATGACGTGCAGGAATTGGGTAATCTAAGTTCTCGTTAATATAAGTGTCAGAATTTTTTGGCAAATCGTTACAAATAAAATATAAATTTCTTATATTTTTCTAAACTTATTGCAATATCCCCACTGTTTATCGTATAATGAAGCCATGAAAAAAAATACGAGAACACTAATTATCATTTTAGTCGTACTGGGTATATGTTGTCTGTCTGCCGCAGGCGGAATAATATTATACCGCCATCAGATGGACAGGCAGTCCCAGGAGACCTTGGAGGCTCTTCGTGCCTCCGCCGAGAACTACTTGTCGGCAGGACAGTCCGCCGGGGGCACGGAAGCCCCCCCTCTGACATCCGCTCCGGCAGAGGTCGATCCCGGTGAAGCCCATGCCCAAAGTACTCCCGAGCCTTCCGCCACACCAATGCCTGCGCCGGAGCCGGTGGAGAATCCCTATCAGGACAGCTTTCTGGCCAATGAGGATATGGCGGCCTGGCTGGTGGTACCGGATACCCGCATAGACTATCCTGTCATGTGGACTCCCCGCGACGAGAACTACTATCTCCGCCGGGGCTTTGATGGCCGGGATGACCAGAACGGATGCCTGATCCTGGACACAGACAGCTGTGTTGACCCCTTTACCACCAACCTGATCATCCATGGTCACAATATGAAGTCGGGAGCTATGTTTGGTGACCTGGACAAGTATCAGGAGGAAGCCTTTTTCCAAGAACACCGGGAAATGCTGCTCCACACTGAGGATGGCCTGCACACCTACGAGGTGATCGCTGTTTTCCGGTCCCAGGTGTACAAAAAGACAGATCAGGTTTTTAAATTTTACCAGTTTTTCCAGGCCGATACCCAGGAGGAGTTTGATGATTTCTATAACAACATCAAAGAATTGTCCCTGTATGACACCGGGGTCACGGCTGCGTTTGGAGACCGCTTCCTGACTCTTTCCACCTGCTCCTATCATGTGGACCGGGGGCGTTTTGTGGTAGTAGCCCGGGAGACCGGCTGTGAGGATATGTATGCTCCCTTCCGCTGATCCTTACGGATATGGTGCCGGCCTGTGCGCGGCTTCACAATGCGCTGCGCGGGCAGGCAGCATGGATTCACTGTAAACAGAACATATACTAACGGACGCTGCGATTTTCCAATTCCTGCACGGCGCGCGACAGCCCCATAGGCAGCATGAGCCGTGCGGGAAGGAATATCTATCCGCTCGTGCGTATAAAAACAAGGAGGTTACAAACATGAAGAGACTGAAAACCATTGTTTCCCTGTTGGCGGCTGCCTTATTGCTTCTGACGCCGGGTTCAAAACAATTGCAGGTATCCGCCGCAGAACCCGTCACCTACTCCCTGAAGTATGTGGAGGACAAAGGGGAATGGCGTTACCATGTGGGGGCCTGGGACGACAACAATGCCGGCCACAGGGAATTGTACTATCTGAAACAGTCCATCAAGGATGGCGACATCATTGTGGTAGAGGGCGGTGAGCATAACCTGGATCTGGAACTGCCGGTAAACCTGAATAACATCACCTTCAACCACTCGCATCTTGCGATCATCACTGCCAAAAGTGTGGAAAATGTATATGTGCTGCGGGACAGCGTGGCTGTTGTCAACGGTGATGTGACAAATGCCCATGTGTATGACAATGCCGTGGCAAATTTCAACAATAATGTCACCAACCTCTATATCACCAAGGAGCGCAGCGGCGAGCAGACCATCGCCGTAGTGGGCACTGTGGCCTATGTAAAAACCGGCGATGCAGAGAAGGTATACAATGAGTTCTACAATTTCCAGGCCAATTCCTTCCGGCAGGAGGAAGGCATTCTGAAGACAGATGCCAGCAAGTACAGTACCATACCCTCTGTCGTCACACCGGTTATGCCTTCGGACCCGGCGGCTACCATTCCCGTAGCTCCGGTTGACCCTGCCGTCACAGTTCCAGTGACACCTGTAGACCCGACAGTTACGGTTCCTGTGGTTCCTACGGTTCCGACTGCCCCTGTGGCCCCTGTAGTTCCGGTTGCGCCTGACGACAGCCTGTACGATGACGTGCCCAAGACCGGAGATCTCTTTGCCCTACCTGGCCTGCTGGTTACTGGCGCAGGTATCTTCTTCGGCAGTGCCTATCTGTTGAAGAGAAAAAGTGCATAGACGCCTTAAACACAAGATTTAAAGGGTCAGGCCCCGCAAGGAGGTCTGACCCTTGTTTTCATGTCCTCAATGACGCTTTTACCCCATAATACAAATAATCCAATCAAGCATTTTTCTTTCTGTTTCGTTGGGCAACAGCGCTCTTAAATGCTTTCATCATCATTGGAGACAGTTCCTGGCAATCCTCATCACAAACAATGGGATACTTTTTTGCTTCTTCTATCTCCTTGAGTTGTTCTTCTGTGGGTTTCTGCCCATTCTCAATAATAAATGTTTTGATCATAATAAAGTCCCCTTTCTGCTTCCGTTGCAAGTCTGGCCGAAATCAGTCTGATCACTTCTTTTCTTTCTATCATTATGCTATTTATCCTCCAAGCAAAAAGGAGCCAACCGGCTGGACAACCTTTGGCTCCTTTTCTTGATTTATTACTGTACCAGTTCTGACAGAGGCTTGAAGGTGTATCCCATCTCTTCCCATTTTGTCAGAAGTTCATCCATGATCTCCCCGTTGGTCTGGGAGGTGCTATGTAAAAGTACGATGGCTCCGGGATGAATCCGGGTCAGCAGTTTATCAAAGGCCTCCTCGTGGGTAGGCTGTTTATCCTGATACCAGTCCACATAGGCCAGGCTCCAGAAAAAAGTGGTATACCCCAACTCCTTTGCCATCTTCAGGTTCTCCGTGCTGTATTTTCCCTGGGGCGGCCTGTAATAAGCCGTCATCTCCTGCCCTGTGATCTCCTTATACAGCGCCGCCACATCGTTCATCTCTTTGGAAAAGGCTTCCTTGTCGGAAATACTGGACATATCCGGGTGATGGTAGGTATGGTTGCCCACGGTATGCCCCTCGGCCACCATCCGCTTCACCAGCTCCGGCGCAGACTCCAGATAGTGGCCCACCACAAAAAATGTGGCCGTGGCATTGTGCTTTTTCAGCGCGTCCAATATGGGCTCCGTGTTGCCGTTCTCATAGCCCGCATCGAATGTCAGGTAGATCACCTTATCCTGGTCATTTCCCACATAGTAGGCATTGTACTTGGCCAGCTCCGCCGCGGATACGTTGCCGCTGGGCTGGGTGCCCTCCTGTCCAAATCCCAGCCCCCAGTTCTCCGGCGACTGTGCTATGGCAGAGGTTGCCATCACTCCATGGGTGGCAGCTCCCACCGCCCTGCCCAGCAGAAACATTGCCAGCAGAAACACCGCTGTCAGCGCTATCTTGGGATAGTTGAGCTTCTTCCAGTCCACATCCCTCCAGCTAAAATTTTTCATTCGCTCCAGCATCATAACTCCTGATACTTTTTGTAGGTAATATATGTATTGCCGGAGAAAAAAAGACCACCGTCACCTCTGCTCCAGATGGAACCAACGTTCCAGCCTGCTTCTGGGAAGAAGGTAGTTTACCAGAAGTGCAATAACCACGCCTACGCCGGTGTCAATCATGCGATGAATCGCATAGTCGATATGGTGCGCCGGCGTATTAAACAGGATGATACACAGCACCACACCGCCCGGCTGTACACCGCCTGGCCAGTGAAACAGCACACACATTGAGATCAGGGCAATAATCCCCAGAAAAACCATGGGAAGACGCAGCCAATAGCATCCTTCCGGATAAGCCGCATGTTCCAGCCAATACAATCCCAGCCCGATAAAGCCGCCGATGACGGTGCCGAAGAAGCGATTTCCCCCACTGAGACGGGACTCCTCCATATCCGCGCCCATACCAAAAATGGCTCCTATACAGGCAAACGTAGGATTGCTGTTCGGCAAAAAAGCATAGAGCAAAGCTGTAAACGCTGCTGCCAGGGCCGTCTTTATGCTCCGGAAGCCCAGCCCCGGAATCGGTGCATGTACCGGGTTATGCTGCTCCGTATGATGATCCGTGTGCGGTGTCCCCTGTGGCCCCACATGCTGCTCCTCAAATTCCGCCGCCCGTTCGCCCATGCTATGCACGGCACGCTCCCCTGCGCTTTCCTCTGCCTGCCCTTCCACATTTT
>CAMWSA010000303.1 GCA_947176785.1 uncultured Lachnospiraceae bacterium | reverse complement strand
GGGTCTGCCCGCCGGGCACGGGGTCCGCCCCCTGTCCCTGTTTGCCGCAGCCCGCCAGGACAGACGCCGTGGAAAGGCATATTGCCAGGATGATACATAATTTCTTTTTCATAACTCTGCTTCCTCTCTTTCAAATAAATACTTCATTGGCGTGTTCTGTATGCCCTCATCTGCGCCAGGACAGTTCCGGCGTCCTTGATCTGGCCTTTTTCCGTCTCTTTCTGAGATCCTTCAATGTCCTGATGCAAGGCGAACCGCCGCATGGTGTTCTCATACAATTCCATGCCCATGCTTACCATATCAATATCCGTTTTTGGTAATATATACTCACGACCGATTACATTTTCCTTCCTGCACGTCACCTGCTGCCGGATTTTGCAGTATGGAGCGTGCAGGAAGCGGAAATTCTTCGGCCGTACATATAAATCAGATGCATATGGTTCTTTCAAAAGTGGAATTGAACATTTCAATGTCGTATACTATAACCTTCCGCTCTTCACAAATCCATTCAACCTCCGAACAAAGCTATTGTATCATATTCAGCAAAAATCGCAATACAATTTTAACGATTTTTCCTTTTTCACCCTTTTTTCCCAAAAAATACATTGTAATGGAAGCCCTGGCAAGCTATAATAAATCCATTGATAAAATGCAAAACAAACGCATCCCCCATGCGGAAAAGAGGAATCTATGAGCGAGACACAACAGACCATCCATTTCCTGTTTACAGAGGACAGCTTCTGTGTGGACGACCGGAACGAGCCGCTGTCAGAGCCTGCCCTGTCCTGGAAAAAACAGTTCGAGGAAGACCGTTTCGCCGCCCTGTATCAGCTGGGCTTTGTGGAAAATCCGGCGGTGCTGGACGGGGCGGGCAATTTTCTGTATCAGCTGTCAGACGCCTTTTTCCGGGTGCTGACAGGCCAGCCGGACTTGGAACTCACCCGGGAAAATGCCCTTGTGCGACCAGATGGGGATCTGACGGAAAGGCTCCTGGACTGCGTTCCTTTTACGCTGGGGTCTGAACATGTCACCGAAAAATGGCTGAACCAATTATTTGAAAATTTAAACGCAGTCTATACCCGGGAGATTCGGGAATTTGACGGCACAGTGGCAATGTATCTGGCGGAGAAGAGCCAGCATCTGAAAGTCCCGGAGCGCATCTTTTTCCATCTGGTGGAGAGCAGGGACGAGGATTACCCCTTCGCTTTCCTGGCCACCTATGCCACCAGGGACGAGAACAATAAAGTGCGCCATGTCCCCCTGCAATACGCGCTCACCGAGTACAAAAAGGACCGAAATAAACTGATGGAGCTTCTGTCCTGCTTAAACCAGGTGGCGGAAGTCTCGGCAATCATCGGGGAGTTCGTGGAAAAGGGAGAGATGTTCCACCCCCTGCGCCTCACTTCCCAGGAGGCATACCGCATCCTGCGGGACATACCGGCCATTGAGGAGGCGGGGATTGTGTGCCGCATCCCCAACTGGTGGAGGAAAAACGCCTACAGCGTCAGCATGTCCATCAATCTGGGCGAGGAAAAACCCACTTTTGTGGGGCTGGACTCCATTCTGTCCATGTGCCCCCGGCTGACCATTGACGGCGTGCCGCTGACCCAAAAGGAAATCCGCAGCCTCCTGGCCCAGACGGAGGGCCTTGCTTTCCTCAAGGGCAAATGGATCGAGGTCAACCATCAGAAACTGAACCGCCTGCTGGATGAGATGCAGCAATATGAGGGGGAACTTACTCTGATGGAGGCCCTGCGGATGGGGCTTGGAAGTTCCAGGGATGACAAGGATGCCGATGTGGGCAAAATCCTGACCAACGGAAAATGGCTCTCCCAGCTGCTGCAAAGCCTGCGTTCTCCCGGAAAAATCCGCCCTGCGGCACCGCCCAAAAGCTTCCAGGCACAGCTGCGCCCCTATCAGCAGACGGGCTTTACCTGGCTCAACTATATGAACAAGCTGGGCTTCGGCGCCTGCCTGGCGGACGACATGGGCCTGGGAAAGACCGTTCAGGTCCTGGCTTTTCTGGAAAAGCTGCGCTCCAAAGGCAGGGAGGCCAGAGTCCTGCTCATCGTCCCCGCCTCCCTGCTGGGGAACTGGCAGAAGGAGGCGGCAAAATTCGCCCCTAAAATGTCCGTACACATTCTGCACGGCAGGGGCGCAAAGGCCATGGGCGAGGAAGTCCTGAACCGCGTTTCCTTCCTGACCATCACCACCTACGGCATGGCCGCCCGGATCAAAGAGTTGGAAAAAGTGACCTGGGACTGCCTGATTCTGGACGAGGCCCAGGCCATCAAAAACCCCCTGACAGACCAGACCCGGCAGATCAAGAAACTGAAGAGCCGGATGAAAATTGCCATGACGGGCACTCCCATCGAAAACGAACTGACGAACCTGTGGTCCCTGTTTGACTTCCTGGACAAGGGCCTGCTGGGCAGTTCCACGGAGTTTAAAAAATTCTGCAAGGATCTGTCCCAGCACCCGGAGGGGTACGCAAAGCTGAAAAACATGATTTCCCCTTTTATGCTCCGCCGGGTGAAGACGGACAGGAGCATTATCTCCGACCTGCCGGACAAGCTGGAGCAGATCGACTATGTGTCTATCTCCAAGAAACAGACTGTACTCTACCGCCAGCAGGTGGAGGAGTTAGCCCGGAAATTGCAGGAAAAAGAGAACGGCAGCATAGAGCGCCGGGGACTGGTGCTGGCATCCCTGACAAAACTGAAACAGATCTGCAACCATCCTGACCAGTATCTGGGGCAGCAGGCTTACAGCCCCAAGGACAGCGGAAAATTTGAACTGCTCCGCAGTATCTGCGAGACCATCTTCGAGAAGAGGGAGCGGGTACTGGTATTCACCCAGTTCAAGGAGATCACCCCCTACCTGGACGATTACCTGGCGGAAATCTTCCACACAAGGGGCCATGTACTCCACGGAGGCACGCCTGTGAAGGAAAGGAGCCGGATGGTGGAGGCCTTTCAGGGGGAAAAGTATGTCCCCTATATCATCCTGTCCGTGAGAGCCGGGGGGACGGGCCTGAACCTGACCAAAGCCAGCCATGTGATCCATTTTGACCGCTGGTGGAACCCGGCTGTGGAAAACCAGGCCACGGACAGAGCCTACCGCATCGGTCAGAAAAACAATGTGATGGTACACAAGCTGGTCTGCAAGGGCACCATCGAGGAGAAAATCGACGAGATGATCGCCTCCAAAACAGAACTGGCTCAGAATGTGATCGGCTCCGGCGGTGAGAACTGGATCACGGAGATGAGCAATGAAGATCTGCTCTCCATCATGCGTTTGGAATAGGGGGAGGTTGAGATGAGCAATTATTGGAATAATATGTCAAAATACAGCCAGCCTGAGACAAGCGAGCTGCAGAAGAACGCCAAAGATACGGTGGCCAGAGAAAAGGCCAGAGGCAAATCTATGGAGCCGGTGATCATACAGGGACGAAAGATCGTGCGCAGCTGGTGGGGCCAGGCATGGTGCAGCAATCTGGAACAGTATGCCGATTACGACAGCCGTCTGGACCGGGGGAAACGCTATGTAAGGACCGGGGCCGTGATTGACCTGAAGATTCAAAAGGGCAAAGTCCTGGCAAGGGTACAGGGCAGGCGCAAGGCCCCCTACAAAATAGAGATTCGCATCAGCCCCCTGTCGGAGGAACGCTGCCAGCATGCCATCAGCCGGTGTGAGCGGAAGATCGAAAACCTGGAACTGCTGCTGCAGGGCAAGTTTCCCGAGGAATTGAAGGAACTGTTCACCGGCAGCGAGGGCCTGTTTCCCTCCCCCAGGGAGATCAGCTTTAATTGCAGCTGTCCGGACTGGGCCTTGATGTGCAAGCATGTGGCCGCAGTACTCTACGGCATAGGGGCCAGATTTGACGAAAATCCTCTGTTATTCTTTGAACTGCGGGGCATTGATGTGGAACGGTTCATCGACGTGGCGCTGGAGAACCGGGTGGAAAGCATGCTCCAAAACGCCCACAAGCCCAGTGAGCGGATCATCCCTTTGGAGGATTGGGAGTCGCTTTTTGGAATATCGTCTTTCATTTGACTCTGCATGCAGGATCTTGTGTGCTTGGCAAAAATAGAGAATAATTGCCCGAAAAATCAGAATCTGAAAGAAACGGCAAAGGAAGCAGCAGCTATGAAAAATTATACTCAAGTATATGTAAAAAACAGCTTAGAGGCGGCAAAAACATATTGTAAAGCCTTTGGCGCAGAAATAACATTTGAAATCAAAAATGATAGCGGGACTGCCTATGAGCATTGTGAATTGTCCGTTAATGGCGAGGTTTTTTTAGCAATAGGGGAAGCAAAAAAGCCTTATGATGTAGAGGTCATTCATAAAATGAGATGGGAGACAATGACCTTTAATGTATTTGAGATGGGGACCGAAGAGAGTGTTCATCGAGCATTTGATGTTTTGCGTGAGGGCGGCGTTGTGATCGAGACCATTCACGAACTGCCCTGGAGTACATGCTGCGCCACCATTATTGATCGCTATGGTGTATGTTGGTGGATTGCTATTTAGTTCACATTGCCCCCGGCCTGCAACAGTTTATTTTTCATGCTCCAGTCCGCCGGGCAGCCGGAAACGTCCACGCTCAAGAGTTTTTTGCTTATATCCTGCTGCCCTCCTGTTTGAAGTTTTTCATTCTGCATCAAAAGGGCCATTCTGTAACTCTTTTAATGTTATCTCTTTTCTGTTCCCCGAAAACGCTTCTGTGATTTTTGAATCATCGGGAAAGCACAAAAACCAGTTCTTGAGCAGGGAATTGTTTTTTATGGATGGAAAAAAGTGCCTCTCTCCTCTGTGTATCTACCTGCGCTTTCCGGGCCCGCCCGCAATGCACACATATATCACTGCTGATGAT
>CAMWSA010000302.1 GCA_947176785.1 uncultured Lachnospiraceae bacterium | reverse complement strand
AATATCCACAATACGGGGCAGCGCGGGATGGTCCAGCTTTTTCATCATATTGGCTTCCGCCAGCAGGCTCTTTACCACCACCTCATCTTCTTTTCCCCTGCCCTTTTTCCGAATCTCCTTGACAGCCCACTGCTTGTTTAGATGCGTGTCCCTGGCCAGGTACACTACAGACATGCCGCCCTTTCCAATCTCGGTCAATATCTCATATTTTCCATCAATAATCAAACCTGCCTCAGCCATGTATTATCACTCCCAGTCAGTTCTGATCAGTATTACGGATATGTTATCCCTTTCTTGTCTTTCCTTTGCTAACTGTATCAGGTGCCTTGCATTTGCATGCATAGCCTCACCGTCCACATTCTTCACCGGATTAAAGGCTTCAAAGATCTCCCGCTCTGTCACCTCGTTCCTGAAGCCGTCAGAGCAGAGCATGTACATGCCTTTTTCCGTATCCCCCACCAGCACATCCGGCTTCAGGATATCGGACGCCCCCACACACTGAAGAAGCATGTTTCTGCGCTTATCCGTTTTAGCCTGCTCCGCTGTCATGTCTCCCCGCTCTATCTCCTGGGCAACAAAGGTCTGGTCCGCCGTTATCTGCCGTATAGCCTTCCCGATCTGATAGGCCCTGGTATCCCCCACATGAACGATCACATATTGCCCGCCCACAAACAGCATGCCTGTAAACGTTGTCCCCAGGGATATCCCTTTGGCCTGTCCATATTCCAGGATCCTGACATTCAGCTCCTTCAGCATCAGGGACCACTTTCCCCCGATAACCTGCATGTCCGGATTTTCCAGTTCGTATGCCAGTTCCTCGCCAAACCACTGCAAAAAAGCCCGGATTACCGTGGCGCTTGCAAGTTCTCCTTTGTCCAGTCCCCCCATCCCGTCGCAGATCACGGCCATAAGCACCTCTCCTCCGAAGTATTTCCCGTGTCTGACAACGATGCTGTCCTGATTTGTTTCTTTTGAGATTCCTACATCCGTATCTGCCGTAACAGTAAAATGCACGATTTCCCCCGTCCCCGGTTATATCCTGAACTCAAATTCCTCATCTGCCAGTTTCAGTTGATCACCGTTATATACTTCCACTTCCTGTCGCGCCGGGATCTGCCTGTCATTTATAAAAGTCCTGTTTGTGGAATTCAGATCCATGATAAAATATCTATGCCCCCTGGTAATAATATCCGCATGGCTCCTGCTGACCTTGTCATTATCCCGCACAACATAATCCGAATATTTATTTTCCTTCCCGATCCGGAAAACAGGCTTGTCAATCAGGATCGTCTCATTGGTTCGCAGCCTGCACAACGACGCATATCCGGGAGCTTGCTCCTGCAGCAGCCCGGTGGCTTCATCCTCCTCGGCAAGCAGACCCGTGGCCTCCTCATCATCTTCAAGAAGCCCCGTGGCCTCCTCATTGTCCAGCAGGCCCGTGGCTTCGTCATCCTCCTCAAGAAGTCCCGTAGCCTCCTCCTGATCCAGCAGACCCGTGGCTTCGTCCTCCTCTGCAAGCAGGACCGTGGCCTCTTCATTGTCCAGCAGGACCGTGGCCTCCGGATCCCTGCCGCCGTTATAATTGCGGCGATCGGCCGGCTTATCCTTCACCGGACCGCTTTTCCTCGCATCATGCCTTTTTATGGTGCTGACAACACTTTTGTCCTCACTCTTTATAAACCTTTCTATCTTTTCCCCGTCATAGGCATCCAGGCTCTTGATGAAATACACAAATCGGGAAATATAGTCCATATCTTCTTCCTGGGCGGAGATCACGGAATAGATAACCGACTCCATGAAAGCAAAAACATCCGTCCCCTCCCCTGCCTGTTCCAATGGAAGATATATGAACAGTACCTCCTTTGTGGTTTCATTTATAAATACATGTTTGACGTCCAATACCACAGCACCTGCCGCCAGGGAATTCGCTTTCAGTTTCTGGAAGATGTCCACGATCTGCTCCATGATGAACAGAAAATCGTACTTACTCATCGGCTTTTTCAACCTCTCGGCCAAGCTGATTCCTATGGGGCCGGAATACTGCACGGCGTTCCTGCCCAGACGCTTTGGCTTGAGCAGCCCCCTGATATTTATGCCTGAAAACAGGGTGAATTGCCTTTCATCCAGTTTTTCCTTCAGCGCAAGCTTTGCTCTCACGATCAGCTGGTATCCCCTGGTTTTAACCTTATATTTTGCCATATTGCCAATCATCCCTTATATTATCTTTTTGTTCATTTCAATAATTCGTCGTATGTCGTGTTGAGTTCGTCCCTTATCGCCCTTAATTGTTCAACTTGCACATGCTGTATTCCCCGCTCTATTTTCACAAGGCATTCTCTTGTAATGGGAATCCCCTGTAGATCCAGCAGCCGGACCAGTTCTGTCTGTCCTATACCCTTTGAAACCCTTATCTCCCTGATATTTTTCCCTATATTACCTCTGTTGTCCTGCTTAATCTTTTGTTCCAACAGTTCCACCTCTTTTAGGTTTCCTACCATAATTTATTATATTTTATTGATATTTCTGAAAGCCATGGGACTCATTCCAGTCCTATTCACTTAAAATAATGTTGTACTACAAACAATGGGGGCCTCTCAAGATAATCTAAAACACAAAAAGACCGCAAATACGCATGAGCGGTCAGAATGGCAGAATATGCTTTCTCATCCTCTATATCAAAAGAAATTCCTTCAAATATATCAATGCTTCCTTATCATGTTTTGGGGAGAAGCCATGCCCTCCCCTACTAATGGCAACAAACCGGACAACTCCCGGTGTCTTATGCATTTCGTTGCTCTTTAAGTAGATCTCGTATGCACGTTTTGCATATTCTATATCAACAATTTTGTCCTTTGTTCCATGAACAATTAGAACATCTCCTGTAAAATCCTGTATTTCCTGATAGGGATCAACTCCTATCACATCCTTCACATAGCATTTTCCCAGCCGCATCGGACCGCAATGGATAATTTCAGGTATATTCTCCGGGTCGAATTTTGCAAGCATCATCCTTCCTGCCCTT
This sequence comes from uncultured Lachnospiraceae bacterium, assembly GCA_947176785.1. GTDB lineage: Bacteria > Bacillota > Clostridia > Lachnospirales > Lachnospiraceae > Acetatifactor. The sequence goes on along the minus strand of CAMWSA010000302.1, from coordinate 1,872 downwards.
GCATCATCAGGGATGCAAAAGGCCGGATAAAATAAAACCAGTTTTGCTATTTTGTCATTCAATCTGGATGCCGCAATAGCGGATACAAAGCCTCCCTGGCTGCAGCCCATTAGCACGATTTCCCCGGGATTGCTGTATTCCATACTCTGTGCATACTGAATAACCGCTTCTAAATCTTTCACTTCTGTCATTACGGACATTTCCGTCGTAGACCCATCACTTTTTCCTTTTACCACACATCCGCCACAAAAATCAAAGCAGTATGAAACATATCCCATTTCCGCCATAGTCTCTGCATACTTGCGAACCGTGTCCTGGAAAGCCATAAACCCATGACTAACAATTGCGATTGGCAGGCATTTTCCCTCCGGCCTGTATTCCGTTCCCCGAATTGTAAGCCTGTCTCTTTTGCACGTAAAGGCCCTTCTGACAATCTTCGTGTTTCTCTTTTTAAACCAGGCAGCCATTGCGCCCCTCCCTAATTTGTCCTCGCCGGTTTTTATACTCACGAACGGTTAGATTTTCACTGACAAACTCCTTAAGCACTATCATTTTTCCGCCGGACAACCGGGATTGTTCTGCCGCCAGCGCCATATAATGACTCTCCAGAGACTGTCTCAGGGAAGTCAGGGCCGCCCTGCCCTGGGCCCTCGCTTCAAACATATCATGGAGCATGCGGTAATCCCCTCCGCTGTGCCCGGAAGCCGTCTCCTTCGCATCGATCCGCAGAGTCTCCTCCTCCCCGCCGAATCGGTGGAGTACCAGCGCTTCCTCTTCCAGCTTCCCGGTTATATCGCCCTTTGTTCCCATGATATGTATGGCTCTGTAATTGTTGCGGTTCAGGCCGCACATATGGAATCCTACAGTCACACCGTTCTCCATCTCCAGAGTAACGGACTGATTGTCCACCACATCGTTGTCGCAGCGAAACACGCATCTGCCGTAAGGGCTGGTACGCAGGACTTCCAGAAGTCCCTCCCTGGTGGGCTGCACCATAACCGCATTCTGCAGCCAGCCCGCCCCCTTTGCGTCATAGCCTGTCACCGCATCCGTCACATATATTTTCTCTGCGTCATATGGACACTCTGCCTTTACAGGACAGCCCTCCAGACAATAGAGGGGCGCGCCCTCCGGCGCGTTCTCCTCCCTAAAATAGGAACGACTCCCCATGGAGGAAATACGCTTGCAGCGGCTGTCCGTAAGCCAGGCCAGCAAGTCCATGTCGTGGCAGCACTTTTGGAGGATCATGGGGCTGGTCTCTTCACTGTTTCTCCAGTTGCCGCGCACAAAGCTGTGGGCCTGATGCCAATAGCCCACATTTTCACTGGCCTGTATAGAGATAATCTGCCCTATTACCCCCTCCTCCAGAAGCTTCTTCAGCTTCTGATAAAAAGGGGCATAACGCAGCACATGGCAGACCGTCACACTTCTTCCCAGCTTTTCGGCCTTCTGCAACAGCCTCCTGCATTCCGCCACATCATCGGATACCGGTTTTTCCAGCAAAAGATCATATCCCTTCTCCAGCGCCAGGCAGGCGTGACGCACATGATCCGCATCCTGGGTGCATATAAATGCCATATCCGCCATCTTAGGCTGCGCAAACAGCTCTTCCGCCGTGGGAAAGCACCGTCCCTCTGACAGCCCATACTCCTGCCGTATCTCCTGAAGGCGTTCCGGAAGCTTTTCAGCCGCCGCCACCAGCTTCATCTCTCCCGGAAATTGTTTGGAATAGGGCGCATAGGTCAACCTTCCCCTGCCTCCTGCCCCGGCAATTGCCACTGTTGTAGCTTGCATTATTTTTTCCTCCTTTGTTAGTATATAGACTCTCGGAATCTCTAAGCCTTATTTTATGCGGCTTTTGGGATTCCTTTT
>CAMWSA010000301.1 GCA_947176785.1 uncultured Lachnospiraceae bacterium | reverse complement strand
GTGCAGGATGCCATAAAGGAGGAGAATCTGAAGCAAAACGAAGAGGTGGCGGAGCGCATTACGGAGGTTGTCAACGAGAGTAACCTGGGCGAGCAGATTGAAGTAAACTTTACCTCGGAGTATGTTACGCTGTCATTGAAGGGCGCTTTCCTGTTTGATTCGGGCAAGGCGGCCATCAAGGAGGAAGCCTATCCGGCATTGGAGCGGGTGGGACTTATCCTGGAGCGGTATGCAGGGGGAATCATTGAGATTGAGGGGCATACGGACAATGTGCCCATGCACAACGCACAATTTGCCAACAACAATGAACTGAGCAGCGCCAGGGCGTTGTCCGTATTTGACTATCTGCTGGACAATACCACGCTGGATCCGGCTTTGATCAAGCATTCCGGCAGAGGAGAGTATGTGCCTGTAGCCGACAATGGGACAGATGCCGGCAGAGCTAAGAACAGAAGGGTTGAGATTAGAATTTACAATCCACCTGTTTAGTATAGAGAAGAAAGGGACGGTTTTTGCAATGAAGAAGAATTTACTGTCAGTTTTAGTGCTGGCCCTTGTGCTGGTGAATGTGATTTTGTCGGCAGTGATGATGTTCAGTGTCCTGAGCACCAACAAGAAGACGGCAGCGCTGGTAAACAGCGTAACATCCATCTTAAGCCTGGAGCTGGAGCAGCCCGGAGGCGAGGAACAGCAGGAGGTACCTATGTCCGATCTGGCTTTCTGGAATCTGGAGGGCAAGATGACCATTCCGCTGAGCAGTGCGGAGGATGAAGGCGGAAAGCCACATTACCTCGTGCTGGAAGGGATAGCTTTTTCCATGAACACCAAGGAAAAAGGGTATAAGACCTATGGCGAGGATGTAACGGCCGGGGCCTATGCCAGCGTGATCAAGGACACGATCTCCAGTGTGGTGAGCGCACATACCCTTGATGAATGCAACAATAACTTTGAAGAGATCAGGAATGAGATCCTGGAGAGTGTGAAGGCTCTGTTTGACAAGGATTTCATTTATGGTGTGGCCATCAGCAGCAGACAGACACAGTAATCGCCTCCGTCAGAAGGTAGAGAAGACTGGAGGTGAGAAGATTTGGGCGAGGTATTATCGCAAAATGAAATAGATAACTTGCTGGCAGCGTTGTCAGCCGGTGAACTGGACGTGGATAAGATGCAGGACGAGGAGGAGAAGCAGGTTAAAAATTATGATTTTAACCGGCCGGCCAAGTTTTCCAAGGAGCATCTGCGGACACTGGAAATCATCTATGAGCATTACGGCAGGCTGATTTCCACTAATTTGCCGGTGTATCTGCGCAAAAATGTGCAGATTTCGGTATCCAGTTCCGAGACGGTTACCTTTTCGGAGTTCATCAATGCATTATCCAACCCGGTTATACTGGGGATATTGAATTTTCAGCCCCTTAATGGTAATATTATTATAGAATTATCCACCAATTTGGGGTATGCCATGATTGACCGTATGCTGGGAGGCAGCGGTGTGCCTCTTGAGAAAAGCAGAGGCTTTTCAGAGATAGAGACTACTATTATTGAGAAAATGATGGTGTTGTTTACACAGTTGATGCGTGACCCCTGGAAAAATGTAATAGAGATATCACCGATGCTGAGCAGACTGGAGACCAATCCCCAGTTTGCCCAGATAGTGACCCCCACGGATATGACGGCCATCGTCACGCTGAATATGAAGATCGGTGACGTGGAGGGATATATCAATATCTGTCTTCCTTTTCCTACGCTGGAGGACATCATGGATAAGCTGAATACCAAGTACTGGTATTCGACCATGCAGGAGAATCGGGATCAGAATTACGAGGAATACATTGAGGCTTTGATCCGCAAGGTAGACATTCCTGTGAAAGCGGTTCTGGGCAAGAGCAATATTTCCGTATCGGATTTCCTGGGCCTGCAGGTAGGGGATTGTATCCGGCTGAATACCAAGGTGGACAGCGAGATGGATGTGTATGTAGGAAATATCAAGAAATTCACAGCGCTCCCCGGCGCAAGCAACGACGCCTATGCAGTGCGTGTTACCACGGTGATCCATGAGGATGATTAGCCGCGGCCAGGGGAAAGGTTTTGACAGGAAAAAAGAGCTGCCGTCATGGGCAGCAGAATGGAGGAAGACATGGATGGAGATGGAATGCTGTCACAGGACGAGATCAATGCCCTGCTAAACGGTATGGATCTGTCTGCTGATGACGAGAATGGCGACAATGCTCCGGCAGACTCCGGTTCCAGTGAGGCGGGCAGCGATGCAGGTTCTGTGGACGATAGCCTGTTGACTGATGTGGAAAAGGATGCAATTGGCGAAGTTGCCAATATCAGCATGGGTTCATCGGCAACAACCCTATATTCTTTGGTCAACAAAAAAGTAAATATCACGACTCCTGTGGTATCTCTGGCCAAGTGGAAGAGCTTACTCGACGAGTATGAGAGGCCTTGTGTATTTATTCAGATCAAATATACCCAGGGATTGGACGGAACGAATATCCTGGTATTGAAGGACAGGGATGTGAAGATTATCACCGACCTGATGATGGGAGGCGATGGCACCAATGCAGATGAGGGAGAGATTACGGAACTCCATCTGAGCGCGATATCGGAGGCCATGAACCAGATGATGGGGTCTTCGGCCACATCATTATCCACTATGCTGGGCACTATGATTGATATCAGCCCGCCAAGCGCTAATCTGTTGGATTTAACCGATTATGCGGACGGTTCGGAACTGTCGCCATTTTTGGGTGGTTCTTTTGTAAAAGTCAGATTTACCATGCAGATTGGGGATCTGGTGGACAGTAATATCATGCAGCTGTATCCTATTGAGTTTGCCAAGAGGATTGTGGATACCTTTATGGGTGCGCAGATGGGAGAGCCTGCACCTGCACCTGCGCCCACACCCGCTCCTGCGCCTCAGACGGGGATGCAGCCGCAGATGGGAATGGATCAGCAGATGATGGGGATGCAGCCGCAGATGGGAATGAACCAGCAGATGATGGGAATGCAGCCGCAGATGGGAATGAACCAGCAGATGATGGGGATGAACCCCCAGATGATGGGGATGCAGCCGCAGATGATGGGATACAATCCATACGGGCAAATGCAGAACATGAACGTCCAGCCTGCACAGTTCCAGAGTTTTTCCGGAAATCTGGGAGCCATGGCCAGCAACGAGAATATTGGGTTGATTATGGATGTGCCTTTGGAGGTTACAGTGGAACTGGGCAGGACCACCAAATCAATTTCAGATATTCTGGATTTCGCACCGGGCACAATCATTGAACTTAACAGGATTGCCGGTGAACCCATAGATGTGCTTGTAAATGGTAAGTTTGTAGCAAAGGGCGAAGTCGTGGTGATAGAAGAGTGTTTCGGCATCAAAGTTACCGAAATAATCAAATAAGCAAAAATATCACAGAAAATGGAGGAAGATATGGCAAAAAATATTTTGATTTGTGACGACGCAGCGTTCATGAGGATGATGATCAAGGATATCCTGAGTAAGAATGGCTATAATGTAGTTGGAGAAGCTGAGAACGGTGCCAAGGCAGTGGAAAAGTATGCAGAATTGAAACCCGACCTGGTACTGATGGATATCACCATGCCCGAGATGGATGGCATCGCCGCATTGAAGTCAATCAAGTCTTCTGACCCCGGCGCTACTGTGATCATGTGTTCCGCCATGGGCCAGCAGGCTATGGTTATCGAGTCCATACAGGCAGGGGCCAAGGATTTCATTGTGAAGCCTTTCCAGGCGGATCGAGTTATTGAGGCGGTTAAGAAGGTAGTAGGATAATGCTGCTTACAGGTAAGGACAGCTATGTGCAGTTGATCACTGTATTGGTGGTTTTTGTTGTGGTGCTGGCAATTACGGCTGTAGTAACAAAATTTATTGTCCGGTACCAGAAGTCACTGGGCTTTGGGAGTAATATTGAGGTCTTGGAGACCGCTCAGATTGCCGCGGGAAAATATATCCAGCTGGTGCGGCTTGGCGGTACGTATGCTGCTATTGCCGTATGTAAGGATACGGTGACCATGTTATGCCAAGTTCCGGAGGAACAGATCGCAAAAAAGGAACAATCCGGGGAACCAGGGATGAAGTTCAAGGAGCTTCTGGGCAGTATGCTGCACCAGGAGCAGGCCTTACATCACCCGGGTGATGCGTTACAAAAGCCGGAGGGAGAACAGACGGATGGCTTTGACCGATAACAACAATGACAACAAGAGGAAAAGGAATATCCTGCATTTAATATGCTTGCTGATTACGGTAGGCATATTGTGTATTCATACCCCCGTCACAGTCTATGCTACGGAGGATCAGGAGCCCGGTTCCACAGAGGAGAGTACGATCCGGTATGGGGCGGGAGAGATCCAGACACCGGAACAGCTGGAAGAGTTGAACGTGCAGAACAGCTTCACTGTCACCGTAAACAACGGAAACGGACAGGTCAATGGCATGCTGCGGATCATGATTATCCTGACGCTGATTGCACTGGCCCCTACGTTGCTGCTCATGCTCACCGCATATACCCGGATCATTATAGTGCTGCATTTTACCAGGGCGGCCCTGAACACACAGACGGCCCCTCCCAACCAGGTCCTGATAGGGATTGCCCTGTTTTTGACAATCTTTATCATGCAGCCTACATTGAACCGGGTATATAATGAGGCCATTGTGCCTCTTGATGAGGGGGCTATTACCCAGGAAGAAGCCTTTGAGGCGGGGATACAGCCTTTTCGGGAGTTTATGTACGGCGAGACTCTGACGAAGGATGTGGATATGTTCATGGAGATTGCCGGACAACAGTGGGATGGGGAGACATTAAGCCAGATTCCCATTTCTGTACTAATTCCCAGCTTTATCATCGGGGAATTACGGCAGGCGTTTTCCATGGGCTTTGTTATTTATTTCCCCTTTATCGTCATAGATATGGTGGCTGTCTATT
>CAMWSA010000300.1 GCA_947176785.1 uncultured Lachnospiraceae bacterium | reverse complement strand
CACGGCAAGTCCCAGAAGTACTTCTCACACTAACTCCCATCTGCCCGCTTCAGCGTGTATTCAAATCAGGATGCTGAAAATCCTCCGGGTATTTCCCAATCACCCTGCCCAGCACCGGCCTGATCAGGATATCGTCTCTCTGCTCCTCCACCAGCTCCAGATTGATCAGGTAAGCGGATATCTCCCGGAAAAACTCTTCCGTCATCATCTCCCGATAGGTCTTGATAAAGCCTTTGTCGAAGCGCTCCTTGCACTCCTCCAGCAGGCTTCTGAACGCCTCCCGGGATATCCGTATGTTCTCGTCCTTCTGCACTTCATACTCGCCCTTTTCCACCTTCTCACGGAGCAGCAGGCCACACAGGAGTACAATATCCGAGAGGGTGTTCTCCTCCGGAACGCAGCGCCCCATATGGCTGTCCTCTCCCAATACCAGATAGGCGCTGCTGCGGTATACCTGCAATTCGCAGGGGAGAAATCCCTCCAATTCCCCCTGTATCATATTTCGGTAATTCCTCAAATAGGCGAAATCTTCTTCGTTCTCCTCCGTGCGGTAGATTCCCATGGTCATAAGCAGGCTCCGATAAATACGCTGCCTTCTGACAATTCCCCGATCCTCATCCACATCAATCCAGTCTGCTTTCATAAAATCCGCATAGCCCGAATAATCCATGATATTCCGGGTAAAGTTGCGCATGAAGAAACGGGAGACGCCTGTATTTTCGTACAGCACTTCGCCGCTGTAATCCCTGGCAAAGCCTTCTTCACTGCCGTCGTCCACATTCAGGATTCCCACTGCCACACAATATTTCATCACTTTTATCAGATGCCGCCTATAGCTGTAGACAGTCCAGTCAATCTGCTCTTCCCCATACTGGCCCTGCACATACTCCGTCAGTTCCGACAGTACAAACTGCTCCTGTGCCTCCTTGTCCTCCAAAAACATTAAGATCAAACAGAAAAAAGCATATTCCATGGGCTGTGTAAAATCCGAAATCCCCATCCAGCGCTCGGGCTTTGCCGGCACTTTCTCCACTTTGACCAGATAGGGGTTTACAATGACCTGATAGCCCAGCTTCTCCGTGAGAAACTTTTTTACTGTGCCGACCTCATCCTTCATCTGGTAATACAGTTCCTTGTCTCTGGACTTCAAAATCCATCGCTTTCCAAGCAGCGTTTCCAATGTATTCATACCGGTCACATTCCTTCATTATTCAGTGTGTACATGTGCCTCTCCGGCACCTTACCGCGCGGCCTTAATCAAACTGTATGGTATATGCAGGCATGCGAAAGGTCCCGTCCGTACACTTCAGGATACAGGTTTTCTGCTGATCCTCCAACACTACGGAGAATGCCTGTCCGTCCTCCGTTTTGCCGCGGTGCATTTTGTTCTCCAGCCCTTTGGAGAGCCATGTCAAAAAGATATCCCTGACCTGTGGCTCGATCTCCGGCAGGGACGCAAATTCCAGTCTTCCGTCCTGGATGTAACTTTTCAGCAGCCTTCTCTCTTCCTCCAGCCGCCGGACCATGGCCTGGCGCACCGCCTCCTTCTCTCTGGTCCGGTCCTCTATGCCGGAGCGCTTCGATTTCTCTCTGTAGCTGCGTATGCGTGGCTGGATGACAATCTCCTGGGGCTTTTCGTCATAGATCCCGCTGTTGATGCTGTCCGTCTGCCTTGGGAAATCCCCCTTTATATGCAGCGGCTTTTCTATCCCGAAGACCATCGCCGCCAGCTTATGCGCCTCGTCGATATCCCTGCATTTGGCAAACATCCCCGCCAGCTTCCGATACTCCTCCCGGCGGTTGGCCCCGCTGTTATTCTGTTCGCTGAGACGATTGGCGTACCGGGTGATCTTCCGAATCACTTCATTGGTGGTGTCAAAGACCCTCATGGCCTCGGATTCCGCCCCGCCGGCCCCTGCAAACCACTTCCGTATATTTTCCCAGCGCCCCTTCATCCTCTCGTAAATCTGCCCCTCATCCACCTCCACCTCGATTCTGGGGATGGACAACTCATAGGCCGTCACCTGGTCCAGCACATACTGCACCGTCTCCGGCTGCACTTTCCGGAGCGCCTGCTCAATGGCGTTTACATTTACCTGGAGGCTTTTCACAAAAGAGCGGAGATATTCGATCAGACGATCCTTATACACCAGAAATTCCCTGGTCTTCATCATCTCTTCCGCCTTTACGCTGTTTAACTCTCTCATATAATCCTGATAATTCTGATTTAAACGGATAAAATCATTGTTCAAATCATTCCACCAGCCGAAGATCCGCTCCCTGTCCTCTTGGGGCATCTCCTCTGTCTTTCCCAGGGATATGCGCAGCCTCTCCAAAAGAGTGGGCTCCAGCGACGCCCCCTCAATCAGCATATTTTCCAGCCGGGTCACCATACGCTCAATCTCCACCGTCGTCTCCGTAAGCTGGAATCGAAATTTTTTGTTCTTAAATTCTTCTATGGTGGAAACTCTTCTGGTATCCTGGATGGTGGCAAGATTCCCCCAGCCCGTAAGCGTCTCCAGGTCCTGCTGGCACTGCTCCATGGTGTAGCCCGCAAAATAAGGGTCTTCCGTCAGTTCCTCGAAAACCTCTTCCTGATACATCCAGTATTTCAGCTTCTCATAATTTAAATAGAACAGACGGGCAATAGAGCGGTATCTGTCCGTATTCTCCACAGCCAGATATTTGGCCTCCCGCACTGGTTTGACTAATTTTTCGTTTACTTTCATTGGTTATTCCTCGCGCTCCCTCTTCCGCTGCGGCATTGGCGATATACACCAATTAGATTTATCATTTCTAAAAACATATACCACCTCACGAATTCCGACGTATATACTTGATTATAAAATATATGCCTGTCGCCTGCAATGTATTTTTATAAGCTCGTTTTACATGGGTACGCAATTCCGAAAAGGGAGTAAGGAAAGGGTAACAATTCAGGGAACTGTCCAAACTGTTACCGGGAAGGCCAAATGCTACTCTACATGCTTATATATTTCCTCTATAATACATTGATGTTTTTTTGTACCCTTGTCGTAGTTAATCCCTACCAGCAACACCCTGTCCGCAACCCGCAGTACCTCCTGCGCGTAATTCTTCTGTCTAATCTGTGCCACAGCCTCCTGAGCCGACCGGTTATATTTCAGTTCCAGAACAATTCCGGGTATCCCCTTCTTTTTGGGCAGCATCAGGCAATCCGCAATTCCTTTTCCCGTGCCCTCTTCAAATCGAAGACTATACTCATCCTGGGCAGCATAATAGGCCAAGTGGATCACGCACTTCAGGGTATGTTCGCTGTTATATTCCTTGAATTCATGCATATCGTCATGCACGCTCTCCAGCATGGCGGCGACCCTGTCCGCATCCCTGTTGTAAGTGGCCGCAAGCAGGTCCTTGGACTGTCGTAACAGGCTGGTCACCGTTCCCCATGACAATTTCTTTACTGAGTTAGCAAATTCTTCGGTAATTTCCCTGTTTGGAATCCAAACCTTGCCTCCCAAGTATGTCAGATACCCCAGATGAATCAGGGCCGTTATTACCTCATCCTTATCTTGAAAGCTGTCCAGGTCATTGGAAAAACCCAGCACGTTCACCTCCGTTTCTTCCCCTGCAAGCATATGGACGATGGCTTCCCCCAAGCCGTCAAAATCTCTGGTGATGTATTCCTCCAGTTCCGAATATCCCCCTGTCTTATTCCAATAATCGCAGCATTTTCCCTCGTTTAATGCCTCCGTCACAGATCTGGGATTATAGATATGTCCCCATTCTCCCATGGCGTATCCATCATACCATTCCTTCAATTCTTTCAGGGACAGCTTATCCTGCCTTCTACACAATTCCGCCACCTCGTCCTCTGTAAAGCCAAAGTAGGGAGATAGCCTTTTCGGTTCCAGCATCGTAAATTCCCGGAACATATTCAGGGCGGAGCCTGTGCTGTATTTCTTGACCGGCAATATGCCCGTCATATACACCAGTTCCAGATAAGATTTATCTTTGAAAAGAGTTCGAAGAAATTCAAGGAATTCTTCATGTTCTTCTTTTCGTCCTCTTCTTAATCGAAAAATGCAATCCCATTCGTCCGCCAGAAAAATAAATTTTTCCCCTGTCACCTGACAAATCATATCCAGGCACAGAGCCAAATCCTTCGCGTCTCCCAGTATATCAGGGAACGCATGGTTCAGGTCCTCAACCATTTTAGAGGAAAAAGACGCTATCCCTTCAGCAGCGGACTGAGCTTTCCCAAAATAATCATTAAAATTCACGTAAATTACATTATGGGCGTTCAGATGTTTGTAGAATGTCCTTCCCTCCATCGCCTTCAATCCCCGGAACAATCCTTCAGTCCGGATGCCCTTGGTATAGTACGCCGCCAGCATTTCCAAGGCCGTTGTCTTGCCGAAGCGCCGCGGCCTGCTCACGCAGATCCACTTTTCTTTCGTAGAAATCCGGCTGTTGATTTCTTCTATCAAACTTGTCTTGTCCACAAACATCTCGCTATTCAGCAGTTCCAGAAAACCGTCCCCGTTTTTGTTCCGATTGAGAAAAAAATAGTAGGGCCGCATGCCTCATCCCCCTCTCTATACATCCATCTGCCGTTCAAATTCTTCTAAATTCTTCACTAATTCTTTCAGCTTTAACATGCATTGTATATCTTCCTCTGATGTGTCAAAAGACAGAACCAGATTCTGTGTAATGGACTTTAAATATGCAAGTTCCCTTTGTACTGACTGCAGGATATTTTCTTTCACCTGGGCCATGGTCATTACGTTATGAGATGCCGCAGCAGAAGAATCTTGCGTTTTCGGCTCCAGCAAAGCCCTGTCGGGAGACTGGGTTCCAGTGTTTCCCTTTATATATTCCCCTCTTTGCACTTGTATTATATCTCCGCTTTTCCTCAAAGCATTCAGACATCCGGCGAAATGCGATTCCTGATAATCTTCCCCGTACTTCATTCCCGTCTCATCACTGATAAGCTGGCGTATTGCCTTATTGCTGTATG
>CAMWSA010000299.1 GCA_947176785.1 uncultured Lachnospiraceae bacterium | reverse complement strand
CGATTGCACAGGTCAGGACAGCGGTTTTGGAAAACGCAGGCCTATCGGAGGAGGAGGTTCGGTTTGTACGCATGCATCTGGACTCCGAAAACGGCGTTTCCGAGTATGATGTGGAGTTCGTCTGCCAGGATGCGGAATATGACTACAGGGTCAGCGCTTTGACAGGAGAGATTCTTTCCATGAACTGCGAGATGGGAAATTATGACCTGGACACCCTGCCGCCGGATGTGGCCCAGGGAGGGGATAATCAGCCGCCGGAGGTGGCCCAGGGAGGGAATAACCAGCCGCCGGCTGCCGTGCAGGCGGGGAATGCCCCGGCGGCTGCCGACGGGCAGTACATCGGCAGCGAGGCGGCGAAGCGGATTGCGCTGGAGCATGCGGGCCTGACTGCGGATGAGGCGCACTTTGTACACGCGCATCTGGAACAGGATGACGGAAGCTGGAAATATGATATAGAATTCCATAAAGACAGCACCGAGTATGATTACGATATTGACGCACTGACGGGGGAAATATTGTCTTTCGATCAGGATGCGGAGTATTATCAGCATGGCGCGGACGCTTCGGCGGGTGACGGGCTGATCACCGAGGACAGGGCGAAGCAGATTGCCCTGGAATATGCCGGTGTGGCTGAAGGGGATGCACAGCGTCTGAAAATCGAACTTGATTATGACCATGGCCGCGCTGAATATGAGGTGGAATGGCATGTTGGCCGGACGGAATACTCCTGTGATGTGGATGCGGTCACCGGCGAAATTCTCAGCTTTGAGAAAGAACTGGATTAGGCGGAGCTGACAAAATGATTGATATCTACTATATTGAAGATGACGAGGCAATATCCCGGGCGGTCAGGGAATATCTTGCACAGTGGGGCTACAGGGTATCTGCCTTTTCAACCATTGAGAGTGCAAAACAGGCTTTCAGGGTTGCATGTCCCACGCTGGCGCTGGTGGACTGGAACATGCCCGACGGAAACGGAAACATGCTGTGCCGGTGGATTCGCTCCATTTGGAAGGAACTGCCCATTATTTTCCTGACGGTCCGCGGCGATTCCCATGATATTGTGACTGGCTTTCAGAATGGCGCGGATGACTATGTGGTAAAGCCTTTTGAATTAGAGGTACTGCGTTCCCGCATCCAGGCCCTGCTGCGCCGGGCAGGGGATGTGTCCCGGCAGTATTTAAGCTGCGGCCACATATCTGTTGACCAAAACAGGATGCTTGTGTGCTGCGGGCAGGAAGAGATATCCCTGAGCCCGTCGGAGTATCAGCTGCTGGTCTGTCTGTTGCAGAATAAGGGGAGGACGGTCACAAGGGAGAGGCTGTTGGAGAATGTATGGGATCTCAATGGAAACTATGTCAATGACAATACGCTGACCGTTACGGTAAAGCGTCTGCGGGAGAAGCTGCGCCAGCCGGCCTGCCTGAAAACAGTGCGCAGCATTGGCTATCGCATGGAAGAAGCATTGTGAAAAAATGTTCACTCCGGTGGGAGAGGAGATTCGGCATGAGAGAGAGAAAGGACATGGGATTGTTAATCGGGTTTATTTTAGCCGTCAGCTTGCTGACGGCTTCTTTGACCGGTATTTTCCTGGGGGGCTGCTATAGCCGTATCCAATTTCAGTCTCTGGGAGATATTTGCCAAAGAATCATAGAGAGTCAGCCGGAGGCAGAGCAGACGGTTCTTTCGGTGCTGAAGGAATACCGAAACGGACACATTGTGTCATCAGGGGAAAATATCCTTGAGGCATACGGCTATGGACAGGGAGATTTTCTGCGTCCCGCAGGAAGCTATGGTATATTTTGGGCGGCTGCAGGTATCCTGACGGGAGGCGGCCTCTTTTTTCTGACGGTTGTATTTTGGCGAAAAAAAGATATGGCGCGCCTTCAAGCCCTGACGGATTATCTGGAAAAGGTCAACACCGGCAATGGCGGCATTCTGCTGCACACGGGGGAAGATGACTTTTCCAAATTGCAGGACGAGCTCTATAAGACGGTGACGGAACTGTATCAGACCAGGGAAGCGGCGCTCAAGGCCAAAAGGGATTTTGCGGACAACCTGTATAATATCGCCCACCAGATCAAGACGCCCATCACTTCCATTTCCCTGTCCACACAGATGATGCAGGAAGATTCTTTTGGACATCTGGAACAAATACGTCAGCAGACCGATCGTATGATGCGTCTGGAGGAGGCCCTGCTGCGGTTATCCCGCATTGACGCCGGGGCATTGCCGTTAGAGAGAAGGGAGGTTGATGTTTACACGCTGCTTATGCTTGCCGCCGACAATTTGCAGGAACTGTTTGACCGGGCGGGCGTCTGCGCTTTGATACCGGAAGCGGGAGAGGCCACCATACAGGCGGATCTGGAATGGACTATGGAGGCGCTGATGAACCTTCTTAAAAACTGTATGGAGCATACTCCTCCCGGAGGATGTGTCCACTGCTCTTACGAGCAAAACCCCCTGTATACACAGATTCGGATATGGGATAACGGCACCGGTTTTGCCAAAGAAGACCTGCCCCATCTCTTTGAACGGTTTTACCGGGGCAGGAATGCGCAAAAAGGGGGGATCGGCATTGGCCTGGCTCTCTCCAAGGCAATTCTGGAAAGCCAGAACGGCACTGTCAGTGCCCGAAATCTCCCGGAGGGTGGGGCCTGCTTTGAAGTTCGCGTTTACAGTCACTGAACTGTCATTTTTTCCTGCTATAATGAAGTTACGCAGCTGCGTAAAATGCGGAACTCATTATATGCTGACGAGCGCTAAGCTTTTCCGATTCCTGCACGCCCCATGCCGCATCATTATAGTAAACACATATGTCGGAGGCTTATGGCAGCCTGTGACATGCAGGAAGGAAAGCCTGATCGCCGGTGAGTAAAGAAAGGAAAAAAGTTATGGAAATACTGAGATGCGAAAATGTAAGAAAGGTGTACGGTACCGGCGAAAACCGGACCGTCGCCCTGGACGGAATTGACTTATCCGTGGAAAAGGGGGAATTTGTTGCGATCATAGGGGCTTCCGGTTCAGGAAAATCCACATTGCTGCACATTCTTGGCAGTGTGGACCAGCCTACGGAGGGAAAAGTCATCATCGAGGGGACGGATGTCTCTGCCTTGCGTCAACGGCAGTCGGCCATCTTCCGGCGCAGAACAGTAGGGCTGGTCTATCAGTTCTATAATCTGATCCCCACCCTCACGATCCGGAAAAATATCCTGATGCCGCTTTTGCTGGACAAAAAGAAGCCGAACCAGGAATATTTTGACAGGATTGTGAGTTCCCTGGGAATAGCTGATAAGCTGGAAGCCCTGCCGGGCCAGCTGTCGGGCGGGCAGCAGCAGAGGGCCGCCATTGCCCGCTCCCTGGTATACCGCCCGGCGCTCCTGCTTGCGGACGAACCCACGGGCAATTTGGATCAGAGGAATTCCGGAGAAATCATGGACATGCTGAAGCTCTCAAACCGCAATCTGAAGCAGACGATCCTGCTGATCACCCATGATGAAAAGGTCGCGCTGCAGGCGGACCGCATCGTAACCATTGAGGACGGCCGGATTATCGGCGACGAGAGGAGGGCGTAGGCAGTATGTGGAAAGACTATTCGGCGGACTATATAAAAAACAACCGTGCCTCCGGCATCTCCATCGTGGTGGCCGCTTTTATCGCAGCGCTGTTTTTATCCTTCCTGTGCAGCCTGTTTTACAATTTCTGGATGGACAATATCGAAGGGACAAAGCAGGACAGCGGCGACTGGCACGGACGCATTGCCGGGGAGATCAGCGAAGAGGAATTGAGGGCGATGGAAAGCTTTGCCAATGTGGAGAGGGCGGTGGTAAACCGGGATATGTCCGGCGGACAGGGAACGGTGGTGGATATCAAATTTTACAACAAGAGAACCGTCTATCAGGATATGTCTGCCCTGCTTGCCATGCTGGAGCTTACGGAGGACGCTGCCGATTACAATTATCAGCTGCTCTCTCTGTATTTTATACGCATTCCGGGGGACGATATGCCCAGGCTTTTAATGCCGGCCTATTTGGCAGTGGTGGCCCTTGTCTGCGTTTCCCTGATCCTGGTGATCCACAATGCCTTTGCCGTGTCCATGAACAACAGGATCCACCAGTTTGGCATTCTTGCCAGCATCGGGGCCACGCCGGGGCAGATCCGGGCCTGCCTGCTGCAGGAGGCGCTTATGCTTTCCCTGGCACCTATCCTGCTGGGGCTGCTTCTGGGAATTGCCCTGAGTTTTGGCACGGTGCGGGCCATGGGCGCAATGGCGGCGGGCCTGGCGGGAGGACGGGAGATGGCTTTTGGTCTAAGTCCGGCGATCCTGGCTACAGTACTTTTGCTGTCCGTCTTCACGGTGCTTGCATCAGCCTGGCTGCCCGCCGGGAAGCTGTGCAGGCTGACGCCCCTGGAGGCCATTCGGGGTACGGGGGATGGGCAGTTCAAAGAACTGCAGCTGAAGAAGCGCAATTCGCCGGTTTTGGCAATCCTGTTTGGCATGGAGGGCGAACTGGCGGGAAATGCCATGAAAGCCCAGAAAAAGGCATTGCGTACCACCTCGCTGTC
This sequence comes from uncultured Lachnospiraceae bacterium, assembly GCA_947176785.1. Taxonomy (GTDB): domain Bacteria; phylum Bacillota; class Clostridia; order Lachnospirales; family Lachnospiraceae; genus Acetatifactor. Next base: position 465 of record CAMWSA010000299.1, on the reverse strand, counting down.
GCTGACCCTGGCCTTCCTGGGATTTATGCTGATGCAGTGTTTTTTCACGCTTTCCGGCATCAGCACAGAGCATACCTACTTTGAAGCCTATCAGGATGTGTGGGACATTATGGTGACGGTGAAAAATGCCCGGATGGAGGATATTGTGTTGGCGGAAGGACTGCGAGGCCTGCCGGGGGCCAGCGACATAGTGGTCTACCAGAAAGCGGAGGCGCTGTGCATACTGCCCTGGGAAGTCCAAAGCCAGGAACTGCAGGCACAGGGGGGAGCAGGTGTGCTGGCAGGGGGGCTTGTGCCTGCCGGGGAGGGTTTTTTTGTTGTGAATGCCCCCCTCGTCATATTGGACGACGAGAGCTTTCAGCGGTATTGCGGCCAACTCGGCAGGGCGGCCCGGGGAGGCGGGGCCATGCTGCTGAATCGCGTCTGGGACAAGGCCCACAGCAATTTTCGTCATCGCAAGTATAT
>CAMWSA010000298.1 GCA_947176785.1 uncultured Lachnospiraceae bacterium | reverse complement strand
TCTTTGATCTTTTTTGAAAAAGCGTCAAAAGCCGCCCGGCGTACCTGTGTATCCGGCTCGTACTCGTAGTCATCCTCAAAAAGTGTATACCCCAGCGGATACTCCTTTCCGTCCACCACAAAAGGATCAAACTTCATATCCGCCAGCTTGGCGATATTGTAAATCTCATAGGGCGTGCCATAGATGCTCTGGCTCAGTGCGGAGACCACCCGCTCCGCCTCCGGATGCAGCCTGTGGGCCTTATCCCGCAGAACATTTTGCAGGAAATACTTATTGCCGTCGCTGACGGCTATGGCCTTTTGGATAACCTCCTCCTCCTGCTCCATGATCTCGCTTCTGACAAAACTCAGGCTGCTCTGCAATTTTGCGATCAGGCGGCTGATCTTGCCGTTTCTCTCCTGATTATAATTGTCATAGTAGTCCACAGAGACCGCCAGGTCGCAGTAACTGCCTGTGAGAGTCATCAACTCGTAGACCTGCCTGTAGGCCGTGACACAGGCTTCTATCCGCTCCGGCGTGTCCAACTGGCCCTTATACTTTTCCACGATCTCCCGGGCCTGCTGCTCCATCTTCTCCGCATCCCGGAGCATGTCCTCCTCCGAGGCGTATATATGGGACAAATCCCAGGTCAACTCCTCCGGTATCTCTTTCCTGCTCTTCAATTCTTCTGCCATTTCCATGTCCTCCTTATTTTTTATATATAACATATCGACACTGCCTTTTTGTCATACCATTCCCTATCCGGCTCAAAACTCCTCAAGCGTCGCAAACTGCACGCCCTGCCGATCCGCCACACCACAGTATAAAGCCTCCTCCTGCCGCCCGGTCTCCAGATAGTGTCTGATCACATAGCCCGCCGTATAAGGCATGTCCCTTCCGCAGACCTCTGCCAGAGGCACCCATTCCAGGACCCCCTCATCACAGGTATCCTGAACCATTGCCCCTTGCGCCAGCCTGGCAAAGAAATAGTAGTTCTGCCGAAGCTCCCCATCCTTTTGCCGCAGGGTGACATACCGCAGCCGCAAATCCTCCAGATCCTTTTCCGCCAGACCAATCTCTTCGCTTACCTCCCGCAGCAACGCCGCCCTGGCGTCATTTAGTTCCTCTTTCTCAAAATGCCCGCCGATCCCGCACCAGCTGGGAGTCCTGACCACCCTGGAACCGACGCGGTACAAAAGCAGCATCCTGTCCCCTTTCACGAGATAAAGGCTCACCATGTTTCGCAATTTTCCCTCCATCACGATCTCCTCTTAAACATTCCCTATCGTAATCCAATATCTCTTGATCCACTCCCCGTCCACCAGTACTTCCTTTTCAAATTCACCGCCGCATCCCAGGATCGTCCGCTCGCTGGCGGGATTATCCCGGCTGCAAGTCACCATGACCCTGTAAAGCCCCCGCCGCCTGCAATTCTCCAGGTTCAGCCGCAGCATCTCCCGGGCATAGCCCTTGCCCCGCTCGTCGGGCCGCACACTGTAGCCCATATGGCCGCCCCACAGTCCCAGTATGGGATGGTCAATGTGATGCCGCAGGTCAATGATCCCCACCAGCCGCCCATCCGACTGCCGGATGGCAAGATACACATGGGAGGGCACTTTTCCAGGCGCTGACTCCTGTTCCTGCCGCCAGACCATCTCCATCCACGCCCCCATATCTTCATAATGCTCCAGCCTGCTGCAGCCCGCAAAAGAATCCGTATCCCCGGCCTCCAGCAGTTCCTGCCTGAACTTCTGCAGTTCCTCCATATGTTCCGGTGCGGGACGCACCAGTCGCAATTCTTCCATTTCTTATCCCCCTTCTTGACGATCATAGCCTCTATATAACAACTGATTTCAAATGTAAGAATTAGGCGATTGCGAAACTCCTGTTCAGGATACAGGGATTGGGCAATATATACAAAATAAGGGCGACTTGCCACCGCATCGGAGCCCGTTTTTGTATATATTGACCAGTTCCGTCACTTGCTTCAAAGAGTTTCACAATTACCTAAACGTAAGAATAGGAAAAAGGTGTTCTCGGAAAGCCGAAAACACCTTGCACTCTCTAATCGGCAGCGTTAAGTGCAGAACCTTTTATCTCAATCCTCATTTCTAAACAATGCTCGCTCCAAAAGGCATCAGAGCCAGCTTCGCCAACTTGAAATGCTGCATTCCAAAAGGAATTCCGATGACGGTAATACAGAACAGACAGCCCCAGCCCAAATGATGCAGAGCCAGAGGAATCCCGGATATCAGAATCCAGATAATGTTCACCACCAGGGACACCGTTCCGCCGCCGTATTGGATCTCCTTTCCAAAGGGGAAAAAAGACATGGTGGCAAACTTAAAACACTGTATTCCCACCGGTGCGCCAATGACGGTGATGCACCACAGACACCCGGCCAGAAGCCAGCCAAGGCCGCCTACAAACCCGCCAAATACAAACCACAAGATATTACCCAGACAACTCATCTATCCAAATTTCCTTTCTATGAATTTATACCCACGAAGGGTTAGATTTTCCTTTCAGCCCGTCACACCGATCACGCAGCAGTTTTCCGATTACGCTGCGTGCGGCGGGCAGGGATTGGAAGTCTCAGCACTCGTTAGTATAAGTTCCGCCTGCTCCCGATCAATTGTTTTTCTTCTCTTTTGAGGACAATACCTTTATAATGATCAGAACCGTAATCACCGTCAAAAACTCCGCCCCAAGCATGATGTACATATGCATTTCCACAAAGCCTTCTATCATATCCGGAACTGAAGTGCCCAATACATCATCTCTATTCAGGCCATTGCCATATCTCTCCCACATGGAATTGTTGAATGCCTCATCCTCACCATACCCGCCATAGGATTCATCCCTGCCGCCTTCCTCTCCTGCAGCCAGGGCGGAAGAATAATCCGATACCGCCTGGGCGATCTCCCGGATTGTCCCCTCCTCAAAAATGCTTTTCAGTCCGCATTCTTCCAGGAGTTCACAATAGGTAGTGGTCAAGCCATAGGTTGTCAATTCCATATACTTGTCAATCCCCGCCTGGCGGTCCTCCTGAGCAATGGTCCAGATATCCAGCGCCGCCAGCGCAGAGGTCCCATAACTCACATAATACATGGGCGAGGAGAAGGTGTGGGGCACATCCACCCAGTCATAGGCCACATCCTCCATGTCATAATAGACATACCCATACTCCTCCGAAAGCCTGCGGAACAGCCGATTGACTTCTTCCTCTGTCATCTCATGATCCGCCGCAAATACTGCATTCTGAAATTCATCGTACAGGCATCCGTCTATCACGGAGTACAGAATCTGGTACAGGATCATCTGCCGGGCCGTATCCCCCAGGCCCTCTCCGTACACATCGTCCGCGTACTCCAGATACAAAAGCTCCAGACCCTGGGAATGGATCTCCGCCACGTCCATATTGGTCACATCGGTAATCAACGTGGTTCCCGCATGAAATGCCTCATTGTAATGGCCAAACTCATGAATCATGGTCTCCAGGTCATAATAAGTATAATCCGGCGTGTTGAAAATAAATGGCTCCTGATATTCATACAGAGTAGTGGTATAACCCACATTCATCTTATTAGGGTCATAATCAATATCATACAGGTGATGATCCACCATATACTGGTATACTTCCGCCAGTGCCGGATTGATGTCCCCCATATGCCGGCCTACCACATCTATGACATAATCCTCTGTCAGGTAGTCCATATAGAGCAGTTCATCCAGTTTGCCCGCATAGACACGTCCCTCTACCTCTGCCAATACAGGCACAATATATTCCTTCACCGCCGCATACACGGACTTGATTTCCTCTATGGTATAATCCCTGTTGTACAAATCTGTATAGGCATATTCGGCATAATTGTCATATCCGTATATCTGTGCCCTGGCATTCCGGTTCCTGACCAGATCCAGAAAAATAGGGCATATCGCCTCGTTTTTTACCTGATCCAGCGCCGTGCTGATGGCCAGCATCTCCCGCCAGGTCAGATCGTCTATGGCCTCATTAAAAGACGCCTCCGTCCATTCCTGTCCCTGTACAGTCACAGTGTACTCCGCCATGCTGGCCTGATCATACTGCTGCTCCAGAGCATTCTCCTCGTCCAGCAGGGCCTGCAGTTCCTCAGTCATATCCTCGTAATCCAGATAGTCCTCCACCATCTCTTCGTTGCCGATATGCGCCCCGAAGGATTCCCTGTATTCCGTGCCCAGCACATCCCGCACCACCTGCAGAAACTGATCCACCACATCCCGGTAAATCTGCTGTAATTCCGTGTCAATGTCAGCATATTCCTCGTTGTTCACATCCCTGTAATAGCGGATCTCGTTCAATGCCTGCTGTGTGTACATTTTGTCCAGTTCCCTGCCCATCAGGTCATAATTGGTGTTGATCTGCTCCTCATTCCCGGGCTCCCGGGACAGGGTTCTCATCTCTTCTATCAGTGTATATGCATATGTGGGGTCATAGCCCACATATTCCATATCTTCATAACTGATATCCGCACGCACAATATCCGAATCGTCATACCACTGGGTCTGCGCGCGGGCCGGCAGGGCCTGCACCACTGCCAATCCAGCCAACATCAGAGAAAGGACCACTTTTTTTATATTCCTATGCATTTTCTTACCTCCTAAACCATACTCACAACCGATTGGATTTTCCTTCCTGCACGTCGTATGTTGCCCTATTACGCAGCATGTGACGTGCAGAAATTGGATAGCTTAGCGGTCGTTCTTATAAGCTTCCCCAAGCAGCACTGACTCGGGAGCCTGCTGTTCCTTAGTGTCATACCCTGTATTCACACGCTTTTACGCAATCACTGTATCACACTAACCTCCATGTCGCAGCTGCGCCGCGACCAAATCCGGATGAAAAATACCGCATTGGGACTTGCTGTGCAAGTCCTGCATTTCTTCAATTGTGAAACTTACCTCTACATGCATATCGCTGGCTTTGCCTGCGATATTGCACCGATCAATATTTGGATGTATAACATCCAAACTTACCTTATTCCTGCATACCGCTGGCTGCGCCTGCGGTATTGCA
>CAMWSA010000297.1 GCA_947176785.1 uncultured Lachnospiraceae bacterium | reverse complement strand
ATTCGAACCCCCGACAACCTGATTAAAAGTCAGGTGCTCTACCGACTGAGCTAGTATCCCACATTTCAAAACAGGGCTAGCTGGATTCGAACCAGCGACTGCAGCAGTCAAAGTGCTGTGCCTTACCGCTTGGCGATAGCCCTATACAAGCGTTCCACTCTGACAGCTTCGATGAAGAGGGTGGATAAAGGGATTCGAACCCTTGGCCTCCAGAGCCACAATCTGGCGCGCTAACCAACTGCGCTATACCCACCATATTTGAAGTACATTTTCTGCCGAAAACGAGCTTCCCAGCTTGCGTAAACCTCAATGTATATATCTCTCAGATGCTTTCCAAAAAACACTCCAAGAAAATGAATCTCACAAATAGGTTTACTCCTGTGCCCGAAGGGATTCGAACCCCCGACCCACGGCTTAGAAGGCCGTTGCTCTATCCAGCTGAGCTACGGACACATAATCCGGCGTTTCAACCGCACTGACGAATGATATTGTACCGTAGAAAAAGAAGTTTGTCAACTGTTTTTGTCTTTTTTTTCAAAAAAACGAAGAATTTATTGATTGACACATTTTCTAAACCAGTATATAATAAATTTATTCATCGGGGTGTGGCTCAGTTTGGCTAGAGCGCCTGGTTTGGGACCAGGAAGTCGCAGGTTCGAATCCTGTCACCCCGATTGTCAAAATACTATATGAAGAAGTCAATGAGTCAGTGATACTGACTCATTATTTTGTACATCCAAGTCTGCCTTTTTAGGGTATTTGGAAGATCCGTTCAGAAAACGGCATCTTTGTGTCTGCGCTATAGCGATAAAAGCGCGGAGTCGGAAAGTGTAGGATGCGTTTTTTACAGGCGAAAGAAAAGCTATTCCTGATACAATATCATTATCAAAAGACTTCTTCAATAGAACAGTGATTGCTGTTGTTTCGAAAATCAGGGTTTTATATTTATCTTCCAGAGTATCAAATCCGCAGAAAAATATTTTGAAAAGCTGTGAAAAGGCGTTCGAATCCTGTCATCAACTCGTCGCCAGGGAGACTTATAAATATGGATAGCGCACGCATTTATGTAGATCTAAACGAAATGGTTACGGAAGATATTTTCCTGTTATCCAGGGAGGATACCAAGGCGGACTCCCTGGGCAATATCGTTACTTTTTATGACCGGATGCCGGTTAAAATATATTCTGATGACGCTTCCTCCACCGGCGAAACAGACCACCTGATTGCGGAAGGTATTGCCATAAGATACGATTTGAAGAGCCGTCCCGGCTGGGAACATGTGAAATGGTGTGTCCGTATTGCTTGGAATACCCTTATGCACGAATCAGATTTAAAATTTCTACAGCTACTGCCGGAGGAAATTAAAAAGCATTCTGATGATTTACCGGCTCTCCGGGCATGTCTGATGGATTTTAAAAGTCACGGAATGAGCAGGGACAGCATGCTGGATAATTTAGAGAGGTTAAAAACCCAAAGTGCATTTCAGACAAAAGATGTTTTGTCTGATTTAATGGATTTTGTCGTCGGCTGGTGCAATCCGGTCTTGTCCATTTATAATGAGACTGGTCCCACGCCATGAAAGCTGTAATATTGTGTCCAAGCCATCAGACAGGATATTATACTCACAAACGCTAAGATTCACCAATTCCTGCACGGCACATGCTCCATAGTTGGGCAGCATGTACCGTGCAGGAAGGAAAAACTAAACAATTGCGAGTACAAATAAAAATAAGGAGTTGCCTATGTCAAAAGATATTCCGGTCAATCCCATGGACTTATATCATGGATGCCTGTTTGCTGCCGTTATCCACGCCATTCTGGTGGGCGAATATCCGGAGTTAAGCTATGAACACTCCTGGGACGGCTTCAATTACTCCCTGAATAACTCCCAAGGGTGCAGGGGGACTGTCACGTTCCACCCCCAGTACATCGTGGCAGTATTTCAGGATATTGCAAGGATCATCCCCGGCAAAAGCGCATATGACTGCCTGCACGGTATGCCGGAGGATATTTTACGGATTGCCGAGTCGGAGGCCCTGCAATATGTTCTGGTGGACAGCGGCGGGGAGATAAAGCCTGTCATAACCGCCGCATTCTGGGGAACGTGGGAGGAACTTACCGGATGCCAGAGATGGAGCGACATTCTGGAAAACGGGGGGTATATCCTGGAAAACCAACTCCTGCCCCATCGGCAGTCCCTCCTGCAGTGGGATGATTATTACGGCATGACGTCCGGGCAGATGGAATTGGCCGAATCACTGTTTGCAAGAAAAATCGCGCATGCAGAGGAAGCTATCTTCCTGACCCCGGAAGAAACAGAGAATTTATATGGTGATTTTGCGGAATGTGCGGTAGCTTTGCGGGAACTGGACATTTATCTTCCTCCCCACTGCCAAATATCCCAGGGCAGGCCGCAGGATATTTGACCCTTGCGGCTTTCACCCAATATACCTGCGGCAAGTCCTTCCGGCACATTGCCCGCAGGTATAAGAAACGTCCATTTATTTGAAATAGAACGGTTTTTAATAGACAGGAAGAAGTTTGGAAGTAAAACTTCCAAATACTTATCGGTGCAATACCGCAGGCGCAGCCAGCGGTATGCAGGAATAAGGAAAGTTTGGATGTTGCACATCCATTATTGATTGACGCAATAACACGGGCACAGCCCGCGTTATGCAGGCAGAGGTAAAAGTTTGGATGTTGCACGTCCATTATTGATTGATGCAATAACACGGGCACAGCCCGCATTATGCAGGCGGAGGTAAATATGAGCATCTATAGCATCCTTGACAGCATCCGGAAACAGCCGGGCTTGTATCTCGGCAGCAAAAGCATAACCTCTCTCTCTCACTATCTGGATGGCTATCAGGCCGCAGAACGGGAGTTTGCACCCAAACGAAAGGGCTTGCTGTTCCCGCTCCCTTTTCAATACATGCACGATTATACTTCATACCGCCTGAAAAATCCCCGCAGCAGCATGGGCTGGCACGATCAGATCCTGCGCCTTTGTGAGGGAGACGAGGAAGCGGCGCTGTGGAAATTTTATGAATTATATGATGGGTTTATCCGAGTCAGAATGAGGAAATATTGGAAAGCCGTCCTGTCTAAAGAGAATATTGCATGGAACAACCAGATGGAACATGCCTATACGATTCGTCCCAAAAAGAGCGGTACAGGCCCCTGTGGGTTCAACGAACTGACTTACGTCAAAGAACCTGTATACCTTGAACCACTGGCCGTCTATATGATCGAACTGACGATCCCTGCCTATATCCTGGCTGTAGAGACCGCATCCGACATCCAGCCGAAGCCATCCTTCTTTACATCCCCAGAATCGGCAAGGGAAACCGGCCATTTTCCGGAAGGGGCAGAAATATACTTTGGCCCCATCGGCTCATGGGAGGAATTCACGGGCAGAACGTTAGCCTTTCACAAAAGCATTGTAGTACAATGAACTCTGCTCTTCTGAATAAAATATGCGCAGAAGCGCTCGAAACTGCTTTGTAATCAGAATCCACCCATCAGCCCCACCAGCTGATCCCGCTGGACAGCCGCTTCAGTGCCCTTTATTTTCCTTGCCTTGCTCTCCAGTTCCGTCTGGCTGGCTGCAATACGCATCAGCTTCTCCCTGAACTCCTTCTGCTCATGCTCCGCCTCCCTGGCTCTTCTCTCCGCCCTCGCCCGGCCCTGCAGCTTTATTGTGTTTTCCATGGAATTCAGCAGTTGTTTCATATCCATTGCCGTCATATCTTCTATCTCCTGTCTATTATGAGGGAAATACCGGCTCTCAGACATTCCATTCAGGAGAACCATATCCCTCGCCTTACTACTATTATCGGCAAATCAATCCATTACTTTATGTACTGAATAAGTATTTCTGCGCAAAACGGAAAAATTATTATGTGGGGTATACACATACTGACGTGCGTGCTTATCCGCTGCCGCAAAGCCTTCATCCCTACAGCCACTCCTTAATCTCACAGGTTGAGCAATAATCCCCATCTCCCTAAAGCTGAAACAGGGGCTGATCCCCAAACAGCAGGGGGCAGTAGGCGGCATCTGCCGGTTTCTCCAAAAAAATTACCCGGAGCAGCCCTTTACCGTTTTTCACCTGGATCAATGCTCCGGGAGCGAAAAAATCACCCCCGGTCTGCTTCTGCCGGGTAATTGCCCGTACATCAGAAAGCATTTCCTCCTCCTGCCGACAACAGGGGCCCTGTTTCCACCTAATCCACTTTTCAAACATACCTCTCCTACACATATCGGAAACTCGAAGCCTGCGTCTCTCTACATATACTCTATCCGAAAACTGGCTTTTCCCGCCTCGTCCAATTCCATGATGGCATAGGAGGGTTTGTGCCCATCCTGCCGGGGATAGGAGAGACTGCCGGGATTCAGGGCCACCAGATCCTCTGCCTGATCCAAAAGGGGCCTGTGGGTATGGCCGAACATGACGATGTCCATCCCTCTTTCCCGCGCCTCCTGCTTGATCCTCTCCGGGCCCATGGACACATAATAGGTGTGCCCATGGGTCACCCATACACGATATCTGCCAATCTCAATTTCCAGTTCCCTGGGCAGCACCGAAAAAAAGTCATTATTGCCGGGCACGATCTGAACCTGACAGTCCGCTGTCTGGTTGACGGCTGCCTGGCTGATAGCATACTCGCTCCCTTCCGCGTCTCCGCAGTGGATCACCATGTGAAGCGGCCCCAGCCGTTTCAGAAGGGTAAAGTAATTATCATTTTTCCGATGTGTGTCGCTGACTATCAATATTCTTTTCGGCTGTTCCATGGAATATCCCTCTCCCCATATCCGTCGCCTGCTCTATGTCAGACTTCCCTGTTCTCTATTTTAAGTCCCGCACATCCCGGCCAGAGCGCATAATCGCTGAACAGCCTCCGGCCTCTCCGGCATCCGGATCTTGCTCAGTACCCTGCCCGGGATATGCTGTTTTATGTCCCTAACATCCCGGCCAGGGCGCATAATCGTTGAACAGCCTCCGGCCTCTCCGGCATCCGGATCTTGCTCAGTACCCTGCCCGGGA
>CAMWSA010000296.1 GCA_947176785.1 uncultured Lachnospiraceae bacterium | reverse complement strand
GGAACCGGACAGCGCCAGAGGAATACCGGGAGGAATCCGGGAACCGGACAGCGCCCGGGGAGGCCCGGGAGGAACCCGGGAACCGGACGGCATCCAGGGAGCAGCAGGATGAGTCCGGGCACCCGGCAGTATCGGGGGAAGGGCCGGAGGGGCTTCCTCAGAATGATGCACCGCAGGCCCCGGATAGGAATCTGCGGGAAAAGTGCCGCCGCTTCGTGGAAAAGGTGGGCAGCTACCGAAGCTGCACAAGCTACATGCCTATCCGCCAGCTTCTGGAGACGGTGATTCGGGATCACGACTATCTGCAGTATGTGACCGCCATGCCCGCAGGCGGCAAGCGCCGGGCCAATGTGGAGATGCTGCTGACCAAAGCGTCGGATTTCGAGAAGACCAGTTATTTCGGACTTTTCCACTTTGTCCGCTATATCGAGCAACTGGAGCAATACGATGTGGATTTTGGAGAAGCCGGTTCTCCGGACGAGTATGCGGACGTGGTGCGGATCATGAGCATCCACAAGAGCAAGGGGCTGGAGTTTCCCATCACCTTCGTCTCCGGGCTGGCTAAGCGCTTTAACATGCAGGACGTGAACCAGAGCTTTCTTATGGATATGGACTACGGGCTGGGGACGGACTTTGTGGATGTGGAGAGCCGGGTGCGCAACAAGACCCTGCGGAAAATGGTAGTGTCCAGGAAAATGCGGGAGGAAAATCTGGCGGAGGAACTGCGCGTGCTGTATGTGGCGCTGACCAGGGCCCGGGAGAAGCTGATCATGACCGCCTGCGTGGCGGATGCGGAAGCGCTGTGGCAGCAATACCTGCTGCGCGGCGGGGGCGGAAGCCCCTTAAGCTACCTGGATTTTATGAAGGCAGGCAGTTATCTGGAGGACATCCTGCCCGCACTGGACCCGGCCCAGGTGCAGGTGGTTGTCTGGCAGGAGGAGAGCCTGGCGGGGGAACAGGTGCGCAGACAGGTGGATCTGGCCCAGAGAGAAATGCAGCTGGGACAGGCCGGACTGTGGGCGGACCCGGAACAGGTCCAGGCGCTGGAGACCCGTTTTGCCTATACCTACGCCTATCGGCAGTTGGAGCAGTTGTATACCAAGACCAGCGTGTCGGAGCTTAAAATCGCCGCCATGGAGGAGAAGGATGAGGCGGCATATCAGGCTTTTGAGCAAAAAGAGGTGGTGCCCTATATCCCCAGCTTTAGAAGAGACGAGGAAGAAGCCGGAGGAACCCTGCGGGGTAACGCCTTTCACAAGGTCATGGAGCTGGTGGATTATGAACGGTTGTACCAAGGGGTGTACGAGAGGATGCCCGAGAGTGTGGAAGACTTTACGGCATCGGGGGATGAGAAAAAACTGAAAGCCAATCTGCGTGAGATGCTGGCCCGGGAGGTGGCGGAGGGCAGACTGCCGGAAAGCTACCGTCAGGTGCTGCGTGAGCATCAGCTGGTGCGTTTTTTTAAGGACCCCATTGCCTGGCGCATGTGGCGGGCCGCAGCAGCAGGGACGCTGTACCGGGAGCAGCCCTTTGTCTACGGTATCAGCGCCGCCCGGCTTAAGAGCCAGTTTCCGGCGCAGGAGAAAGTGTTGATCCAGGGAATCATTGACGCCTTTTTTGTGGAAGACGGACAGATTGTGGTGGTGGATTACAAGACCGACCGGGTGGAGACCGGCCGGGAGTTGTGGAACCGTTATGCGGAACAGCTGAAATATTATGAGGAGGCGCTGGGCAAGCTGATGCAGCTGCCCGTTAAGGAGAAGATACTGTATTCCTCACGGCTGGGATGCTGCGTGACGGAGCCGGGGGCAGCGTAAGGGAGTGTTCAGGTTTATTTTTCATATTCCGGTCAGTAAGGACCTGGCATGAAATAACGTGTGTATCTGATTTGTTTCAGTTTTCGTATACTGCGTTGCCGTAAAGCGGCGTACACCAGCATGACCCGTTCCTTAGCTTTGTATAAGAGAATTGGTTCTGTTAAGAAATTTATATTGCGGGTGGCAGGTAAATATTTTATAGTCAAATATGTATACTGCAGACCGCCAGAATTTACAGTAGGAAAATGAGCAAAGGTATCTTGCTGACGGTCTGCAGTCGGGATTTGTGGCAAGCTTTATCGGTGTGCAGTATAAATCAGTGTTTGGAGGAAACTATAGTGGCTGAAGATGATGTAAAGTCAAAAGAAAAATCTATTCATGATGGCGTTTCTCCCATCAATGTTCCAGATGAGGAGGATGAGGATAAGTTGTTTCATATGCTTTGGGAATATCTTGTCCCGCCATGTGGAAAAGCGCAGACAGCGCAGGGGGAAATTATTCGGATTGCAGGCAGGGTACAGCACGAGTTCTTAAGCAACGGTTGTATCAATTGGGATGAGGATTTTCATAGAATGCTGGATGCCTTTTTGAGATATCTTCGCTTGGGCAATGGATTTAGCGAGGAAGATTTGAATATCGCAGAAGTTTACGTGAAGATTCTAAAGGAAAGTGGGGATAAAGGCGTTATAGACAACCAGTTGACCGCAATTCTATGTAGTTGCGCTATGACTTGGGTCAAACAAAATCCCAAGGTCATCGCTCCTTTGAAAGCGGAATATGTCAGATAATCTTTGATAAATGGGAAGAAATTTATGGAAAAATGCGCAGAAGCTGAAAAAACAAAGCGTGCGTGAACAGTTACAGGATTACCAAAGGAAAAGGAATGCAGATTGTCAAGTGGAGTGGATTTCTAAAAGTAATGTCAGAGGGGCGAGATAATCGCCCCTTTATAGCTTACATTTCCACCAGTTGACAATCATGCTTTTTAAAGAAATCTACTCTCGGTTCCAGATACTTCAATTTATGACTCTCCACGTCTGCAATATAAAAAGAAACCGGCTCAAATATATTACTCCAATCCCACAATTCTTCTCCCAAATTCAGATATTCTCTAAACATTTCACATCCTTCCGGTGCAATTGGATGAATTAATATTGCCATAACCTTACAAGCATAAAAACAATCAATAACAAGCTGTTTTCTGAATTCCGCATTATTCGTGGCATCTGCAATCTTCACATTGTTTACCCAATGCTTGTTTATCCCCCGGATAAAGTCATCTAAAACATAAGAGATACGATGAAACTCCTGGTTATACATATAACGCTCATAATCAAGAACGGTTTTCTCTGTCATAAGTCTTATTTGTTCACTCACTTCGCCCTTAGGAATTTTTCCGTCACAATTATTCTGAATAGCATAGAAGCAGGTTCGGATTAGCCGGTTAAATACATTGGTTATTAAATTACCATCTTTCAGAACCATATCTACGCCATCCCGGTCTTCCTTTTTTCTAAATACCTGCGGTTTAAAACCTACACTTTTGGAAGATAGCCCCAAACTCATAAAATGCATTCGCAACTGATCCTTGGTGTAATAATCAAGCAATTCATCTGCCATAGGAGGCTTTAATTCGGAACTGCTGCTGGCTTTTGTATCCATATACAATAAATGCCTGTTGGCTATGATGTGAGATAAGTGTACTTTCTCCATATCCGGTACTTCCCCTTTGGGAACCTGTAATCCTGTAAATAACCCTGTCTGAGCGATGGCATAGAAATAAATGTTATCTTCTCCAATAAACTGATAAACTTTAGATTCCTCATCATACCACCACCTGGATAAGTCGTCTTCTTTTCCATGTTCTTTCAAATATGCTAAAGTAAAGGAAATCGGCGCCCATAGCGATTCAGGCCATACCCAAAAGGTGAGGTCTTTTAATCCTTCACACTCCGGGAATGGTATACCCCATTCTACATTACCTGACAGCCGAAAGGGAACCAGTGTCTTTCCGGAAGTATAATGAATGTTGCTGGCTTCCAATACATTTTTAGCTTTGTCACGGTCATCCAGATTTTCAAATTCAAACACAACAGACGGTTTCTTTTCCTCATTGATTAATTTATGAGGGGGGAGCTTTTCTGCCAATTCTGCCAGGTCACCTATATACTTTCTTGGTACATATATTAAGGGTTTTTTCAAAAATTCTTCTACGGTTTCTAACTGATACTTACGCGTATTTGTATTTTTTCGTAAGAAATCATTATATTCCTTTAGTGCATGAATACAATATTCTAAATCGAAATACCAGTTTTCCACATCTCTGAGGACAGGTTTTTTATTTGATAGGAGGCTGACAGGATTGACAAGTTCCGAAGGCAAAAACTGATGTCCTAATGAACATTCATCAGCATATGCCTTCTCCGAAGTGCATCCTGGTATAGGACATTTCCCTGTTACTTGTCTTCCGTTTAAAAACATCTTTTTTTCCTCATCATAAAACTGAGGCATGGACATTTTCTTAATATATCCATTTTTGTATAAAGTATGAAACACTTTCGCTGACACCTGTTTGTGAATCGAACCTGCTTCTCCCAGAGCCGATGCTCCAAAGAAATCTAAACTAATGCCATAGTTTTCCAAGGTTTTCTTCTGATTCTCATGGTTAACACGTACATAATCTTCCAAAGCACCTTCATATCCTGTTTCCTGCAGCTTGCGATAGCTTTCCATGATAGGGGAACCATAGCAATCTGTTCCTGAAAGAAAGATAACATTGTCTTTTCCGATTCGATCTCTTAAAAATCGTGCAAAAATATCTGCATGTACAAACATACCACCTACATGCCCAAAATGTAAATTTTTATTTCCATAAGGCATACCTGCCGTAATAATTGCCCGCTTAGGAAATGTCGGGCGTTCATTTGGAGTTAACCGCTTACATATCATATTATTTTGTTCCTTTCTGTTAGTTATTTTAGTTATCACTTCCGGTAAGAGTTTCGCAAATGCCAATCTCTAATATAGATGGAAATATTTAAAAATAAAAACGGCCAAAAACTCGTATCGAGCTTTCGACCGTTTGGTTCAGATTAACGTAGGATAAGACACTTGTTATGAACACAGCCCAAAAAGCCCGTTGTCAACTTTGACAATAAGCTGCTGTTGCTGGTTCATTTTGTTCATGGTAACTGAAAATTTAATCATGGGCTTATCCTTCCTTTATTATTTTGTGTAATTTTAACA
>CAMWSA010000295.1 GCA_947176785.1 uncultured Lachnospiraceae bacterium | reverse complement strand
AAGACCGGAATCTCTAAGCCCCATGAAATAGGGCTTAGAGATTCCGAGAGTCTATAGAAGCAATAGGGAGGTGTCCATGAAGAAAATCGTAAGAGCGGCAGGCAGGAAGCCGGTAATCCGGCAGCAAGAGGCGGGGGAGGTGGAATATCTCACTTTTCCATTGCTCTCCGCCCAGCCGGGCATTACCCATGCTTTTTCTACCAGGAGGGGTGGTGTCAGCCAGGACATCTATGCCTCCATGAACCTGTCCTTCACCAGAGGAGACGAGGAGCAGAGGGTACAGGAGAATTTCCGGCGCATGGCGGCGGCGCTGGGTACGGACGTAAGCCGTATGGTGTGTACCTATCAGACCCATACCACAAACATTCGCCGGGCCGGGCCGGCAGACGGGGGCAAGGGGATTGTCTGTGAGAGGGGCTATACCGATGTGGACGGCCTGGTGACGGATGCCAGAGAGTTGTGCCTGGTATGCTTTTTTGCGGACTGTGTGCCCCTGTACTTTGTGGACCGGGAGCATGGGGCTATCGGCCTGGCACATTCCGGCTGGCGCGGGACGGTGGCAGGCATGGGCAGGTGTATGGTAGAGCGCATGGGGCAGGAATTCGGTACCAGGCCCCGGAATCTGGTGGCGGCGATAGGCCCTTCCATATGCCGGGATTGTTATGAGGTCAGCGAAGAAGTGGCAGAGCAGTTCCGGCAGATGGAGACATCCCTTCCGGGAAGCGGAGAATTGCTTCAGGAACTGACGGCAAAAAATGCCTATCCGTGCAGGCAGCTCTTAAGCCCTGGAAAAGAGAAAGGTAAATACCAGCTGGATCTGTGGCTGGCAAACCTGCTGATCCTGCGTGCGGCGGGAATTCCCCTGTCCCAGATACAGGTGACGGATGTCTGCACCTGCTGTAACAGAGACTATCTCTTTTCCCACCGGGCAAGCCAGGGAAAACGCGGCAACCTGGCAGCGTTTTTGATGATGCGGAACGCGGAAACAGCGGCCACGGAGCATGCAAAACTCTAAGGTAGGAGGATATATGGCAAATATATTGGTATGTGACGATGACAGGGAGATTGTGGAGGCCATTGATATCTATCTGCGTGAGGAGGGATATCAGGTGTATAGGGCATATGACGGGGAGCAGGCAGTGGAACTGCTTGCCAGGGAGCCGATTCACCTGCTGATCATGGATGTGATGATGCCCAGGATGGACGGGATCACCGCCACCCTGAAAATCCGGGAAAGCAGCAGCATACCCATCATTATCCTATCCGCCAAATCCGAGGATACGGACAAAATCCTGGGGCTGGATATCGGTGCGGATGACTATGTGACCAAGCCTTTTAACCCGCTGGAGCTGGTGGCCAGGGTAAAGTCCAATCTTCGCCGCTATACCTCACTGGGCAGCCTGGGGCAGGAAAACACCCGGACTTATCAGGTGGGGGGATTGGTTATAAATGATGAGACAAAAGAGGTTTCCGTGGATGGGGAAATGGTGAAGCTGACTCCCATCGAGTACAATATTTTGCTGCTGCTTGTCAAGAACCAGGGCAGAGTCTTTTCCATCAACCAGATCTATGAAAATATCTGGAATGAGGATGCCATTGGCGCAGACAATACAGTGGCAGTACATATCCGCCATATTCGTGAAAAGATAGAGATCAATCCCCGTGATCCCCGCTATCTCAAAGTAGTATGGGGGGTGGGCTATAAGATAGAGAAGCAGGAATAATCGGGCAGCATGTGACGTGCAGGAAGGAAAAGCGAACCGCTGGTGCGTATAGACACCATAAATGGGAGTATAAATGAAAAAAAACAGAATGGTAAGCCGGCTGGTGCTGCATACGCTGCAGCATCTTGCCGCTATTGGCATGGCGGTGATGGTGGGGATCATCGCTGTCAACTCCAATATCGTTGTGGACAATATGTATGGTGACAAGATCGGTTATCGGGTAAGGCTGATGGATAATGTGGGAGAGTTTGAAGATTCCCGCATATTCACCGATATATTCCGCAATGCCATCAATGATATAACCCGGCTGGCGGTGATCAAGGGACAGTTGGAGACCAATGGGTACTTTGACGGTGCCAAGGTCATTGACGTGACTGATTTTGTGAATCGTGTTTCCCAGAAAAGCGACTGTCCTGTCAGCGCCGGCTATCAGCTGGACGAACTGATCCGCTGGGGAAAATACGGTCTGGAGCTTCAGACAGTAACCTTCCAGAGCAAATTTGACTTTATCGCTTATTTTGGCTATGACAGTATATTTACCAGCTATGGGTATGGAGATGATCTGGAGCAGTTTGGCCTTACGGACGGAACTGTTTCCGATATGATCGCCTGGGATATCAAAAACGAGGCAGGCATGCAGGAGGTGTCCAAAGCCCGGGAGGATGAAAAAGCAGTGACAGACTTTGAACTTATGGAGCAGGAGGAAGCGTATAAGTTCGTGAGGGAGTGTGTGGAAAGCTATTGGGGCATTGACGGGCTGTTCAACCGGATTACCACAGAGATGACGATGCTGGGAAAGCAGGTGATGGTCCTTGACAGGGGAGGGCAGGAGATCATCAGTATGGAGATGCTGGTGCCCAGGTATGTTACCGTGACAGATCAATCCGTTGCGGCCTGCTGCTCCAATTGGACGGAGTATTGTATGCTGGAGGCCGACTTGATGGAAACGGTGGAGACTCTGGCCTACAATTATACTCTGTATCAGAGTCAGAATGACCTCTATGCACAGGGCAGGACCAACCTGCAGTTTTTTATCAGCACCACTACTAAGGGCGGGCAGGAGTATTACACCAATATGGAAGAGGATTTTGCCAGCCTTACGGACAGCGAGAGGACGGACTATTTCCACGGCCTGGGCAAATATGTGGTATATTTTACGGATGCCCTGCGCCTGGATTCCAATGCGTACATCACCGAGGACGAGATGTTTGACAATGTAAGTGATTACGAGTATGCCTTCCCGGAGAATACCAAGCTCTGGATCGGTGTAAATACCAGTTTCCCGATTCAGCGGGATCAGTTTTACCTTGCACGAGATACGTATAACAGTATTATTCCTCATATGTGGCTGATTCTGATTTTCTCCGGTGTATTCGTCCTGCTCTGGCTGGGGATCGGGGGATATATCAGCTACACCACGGGCAAGGAGGAAGAGGAGGGAAAGACGGTTTCCCGGCTGTATCTATTTGACAGACTGCCCACGGAGCTTGTCCTGGCGCTTCTGCTGGCGGCGGGCCTGGGCCTGTGGCTTTTGTTTCGCCTGATCTATGGAAATATATATGACTCGATTTTCTATCGCAGCAGCCATGCCACCTTGCAGCAGCTGGCTGCCACGAAGCAGTATGTGCTTGCCATGATCGGAGGCTTTGGGTTATTGTCAAGCGTAGCCGTCTGCCTGTTCTGGTATAGCCTTGTGAGAAGGCTGCAATGTGGAAATCTGTGGCGAAGCAGTATTTTCTATCAATTATGCAGGGGGATTGGCAAGGGCTTAAACCAGGTGCTGGAAAACCCCAGCGCAGTGATCAGGACTTTTATGCCGTACAATATTTTTCTGTTGGCGAACCTGCTCTGTGTGCTGGCTATGTACGAACTCCGGGAGGACCCGCGCGGGCTGTTTCTGGGGCCGTTGTTGTGTATTGTCATTCTGGACGGGGGCGTGGGAATCTATATATTCCGCAGAAGCGCAGAGCGCAGCAAGATTATAAATGGGATTTCCAGAATCAGGGGCGGCGATATCAGTTATGTGCTGGACAGCGAGCATTTGCATGGAGACAACAAAGAACTGGCGGTTTCTGTGAACAACATGGGGGACGGAATCCGCAAGGCAGTGGCCACCAGCATGAAGGACGAGAGGCTGCAGGCGGACCTGATTACCAATGTGTCCCATGATATCAGGACACCGCTGACTTCCATTATCAACTATGTGGACCTGCTGAAGAGGGAGAAAATTACCCAGGAGCCGGCCAGCGGCTACATTGCCGTGCTGGACGCCAAAGCCCGGCGTCTGAAACAGCTCACGGACGATCTGCTGGAGGCGTCCAGGATTTCCTCCGGCAATATTACGCTGGATAACAGCAGGCTGGATCTGACGGAATTGGTGCGTCAGTCTGTGGGAGAGTTTTCGGAAAAGCTGGATGCCAAACGGCTGCAGGTCCTGATCACGGAGCCGAGCAGCCCGGCCTATATCTATGCGGACAGCCGCCGCATGTGGCGGGTGGCGGAAAATCTGTTCAACAATATATGCAAGTATGCCATGGAGGGAACCCGTGTCTATGTGGACCTGGAAAAGGCGGAGGGCATGATTACGGTATCTATAAAAAATATTTCTGAAACATCTCTGAATTTCAGCCCGGACGAGTTGACAGAGCGCTTTGTCCGGGGGGATGTGTCCCGAAGCAGCGAGGGCAGCGGACTGGGGCTGTCTATCGCCAGGAATCTGACGGAACTGCAGAAGGGTGAATTTCAGATCGTACTGGATGGGGATCTGTTCAAAGTACTTCTGCGCTTTCAGGAATTTCAGGAATCCGGGAGGGAATCTGTTCCCGACGCCGCGGCAAGCAGGAAAGAAACGGAAAACGGATAAAATGGACAGAAAAACGTAGGGGATTAAGAGAGGGGCAAATCAGGACATTGCCCCTCGTTTTCTGATGTTCCGGTTATTCATTTAAAACAAATTCCCGGCGGCAGTTGTATACTCACAAGCGGTTAGATTCGTTAGCATAGGTCTCCACGATCGCATGAATCTTCTCAGTGGTGGCCGTGGTGTTGCTCAGGGATACATCGTGGTTCATAAAATCAATGATGGAAGCCAAAAATTTGCTCATATCCGCCTCCACAAAATAGGGCCTGGTGTAGATTCCCGGGGGCAGGAAGGTCAGGTTGGTTGTAATCACCCTGTCAAAATAGCCCTGTTCGTAGGCATGGTCAAACGCTTTCAGGCCGTCGGTAAACAGTCCAAAGGTACAGCAGATATACACCCTTCCGGCATTCATCCGCTTCAGCTGTCTGGCGGTATCCAGCATACTGCCGCCGGAGGAGATCATATCGTCGATGATGATGATATCC
>CAMWSA010000294.1 GCA_947176785.1 uncultured Lachnospiraceae bacterium | reverse complement strand
TGTAACAAAGAGAATCCCGTATTTATGCGGGTTCTGGTGTTTCGCAAACGCCTAAAAAAGATGCACTTTGAAAGGAGCAACCCCATGGCTAAAAAATTTGGTAAGTTTTTACTCTTTACTGCCGCCGCAGGCACTGCCGCCGCCCTTGCCTATCACTATCTGACCAGGAAGGATGCCGCCCCCGCCGCCGCTGAGGAGGACGATGACTACGATAACTTCAGCGATGACCTGGAGGAGGAGGCTCCCGTCCGCAACTATGTGTCCCTGGCCAAGGAAGCCTCTGAGAAGGCCGTGGAGAAAGCAGGCACTGTCGCCGGGAACGTGGTTCAGAAGGTGGGCGATGCCATGAGTACCCTCTCCGAAAAACTCTCCGGCGCGGAAGAACATTTCACCACCTTGTCTCAGACCATCTCTGACGCGGAAGAAAAGGTAGAGAAGGATGTGGAGGAATTCTTTGACGAGGAAGAGGCTGCGGAGGAGGACTCCATAGAAGAAGAGACCTCCGCCCAGGAAGCTTCCAAAGAAGAGCAATAAGGGATCGGGAACACACTGAGAATACTTACAGCCAAGCCTGGCGCAGAAGCGCCAGGCCATTTTTAATTTCCTGGGGTTCCAGCCCCCCATATCCCAGAAGGACTGTCCGGCCAGGCTGCCCTCCCGCTTTTCCCACCAGGCTGTCCGACAGGCCATAGACTCTTACCCCCAGGGCACGGGCGGTCGAAATCAGTTCCGGCTCCGTCTGTCCCCTTCTGCCTGTGAGCAGCAGATGCAGCCCTGCATTCTCCCCCGTGACCCGGAAATCCGCCCCGAAATCCGTCAACCCTTCCAGCAGCAAATCATGCTTTTCCCGGTAATATTTCCGCATCTTGTTCAGGTAACGCTCGAAATATCCCTGCCCGATAAACTCCTCCAATATTTTCTGGTCAATTCTGGATACCGTGGCAGAGTAAAAAAAGCACTGCTGCCGGTAACGCTCCAGCAGTTCCTGCGGAAGCACCATATAACTGACACGAATTGCGGGAGCGATGGATTTGCTGAAAGTCCCCATATAAATTACCCGCCCCCGGGTGTCCGATGCCTGGAGGGAGGGGATGGGCTTACCCCTATAGCGGAATTCGCTGTCATAATCGTCCTCGATCAGATAACGCCCCGGCTCTTCATTCGCCCATTTGAGCAGTTCCAGCCGACGGCCTATGGGCATAAGCACCCCTGTGGGATACTGGTGGGAAGGCATCACATAGACCGCCGTCGCATTACTCTGGCGCAGGCCGGACACAGTCATTCCCGACTCGTCCATATCTACAGTGGTGATCTCGTAGCCAAAAGAGGCAAAAATCTGATACGCCCTTTTATAGGTGGGGTTCTCCATGGCGATCCGCACATGCCGTCCCAGGATTTTTTCCAGCAAAAGCAGCAGGTAGTCGTTCCCTGCCCCCACGATGATCTGCTGCGGGTTACAGTTCACCCCCCGGGAAGAATGTAAATATCTGCCTATTGTCTCCCGCAGGCTGTACTCCCCCTGGACATCCCCCTGGGCAAAAAGGCTGCCGCCGCTCTCGCTCAAAACATTTTTATTGATTTTGCGCCAGACGCTGAAGGGAAAGCGGGACATGTCCGTGGCAGTGGGAGAAAAATCCACAGAGTAAGACACCTTTTCCTCCACAGGCTGCGCTGTGCCGGCCGCACGAGCCTTAGGGGTATCCAGCCGGTACAATCCCTCCATCCGGCATACATAATATCCCCGATAAGGACGGGAGGCGATATATCCTTCCGACAGCAGCTGGTCATATGCCAGCGAAGCCGTACTGCGGGAAACCTGGAGATATTCCGCTAGAGAACGGGTAGAGGGAAGCCGCTCCCCCGGGCGCAGCTTCCCCTCTCTGATTTCCTGTCTGATATATTCATAGATCTGCTCATACAGGCATTTTCCACTGCCCGTGCAAAGCTCCACGGTCAAATCGTACATACCCTAGTTTCCTAATTCTTTCCTCTTGTCCACAATCATCTCTTTCAAATCCCTGGCCTTATCCTTGACCCGGTTGTTAGCCATGGAGGCCAGCAGCCTTGAGACATACTGAGATGCCATATCCAGTTCCCCCACCTCGTAGGCCAACGCCGCCGTCAGATAGTCCATGGTGTACTCGTCCATACCGCACATGGGATATCTCTCGGACTTCTGGGCCTCCACAAAGCCCTTGAAGGCATTCTGCAGATACTCCATCTCCTGCTGGGTCAGTTCCTCTCTCTGCTGGGGCAGAAGCTGGCGTTTGCTCTCCAACTCCTCGCGGTAGCCCCGCAGCAGCCATGCAGACTTTAAACAGATATAAGCCTTCTCGCTGTTTTTCGCCTTCTTTACCATGGCACATACCAACGCTATCTTATAGCGCTCTATGGCCTCCTCGTAGGTGTAGTAGTCCTCTGTGTGAGGCTGCAGCTTCACCTTGTTGCTGATCTGCTCCTTGATCAGATGGACCTGGCCGGGGGTCATGGCCGTAAAGTAACGGGTGAGCGCCGCATATTTACAATGAGGACAAAGCTCTACATCATACTTCGTGGCGTCAATTCCCACATACCGGGGCCGCAGGTCCAGGTCCATGGACACCAGCTTGGCCTTGCCGGTTTTCATCACACGGGAGGTAAAGGTGCTGTCACACACCGGGCAGGTGAAGGATCTGTCAAAGATGAAATCCTTCTCCTCCGGCTGGACAGGCTCCGCTGCCGCTGCTGCTGTTGCCGCCGCCTGCTCCGCTTTCTCCTCTTCAGCGAACAGATCGCTCCCCTCCAGATCGCCAAGTCCCAAATTTTTCAGTCCCGAAAATATACCCATGATTTTCTATCCTCTTTCTTCTTTATTTGAGTCCCGCATGCTCCCTGCAACCACACCCGTCGCTGCACCTTGCCACGCCACTTCTGGGTGTCCTGCCATGGCGCAGCGTGCTTTCCGGGATCATGCTGTTTCTTTCTTATTTGAGTCCCGCATGCTCCCTGCAACCACACCCGTCGCTGCACCTTGCCACGCCACTTCTGGGTGTCCTGCCATGGCGCAGCGTGCTTTCCGGGATCATGCTGTTTCTTTCTTCCCTATTTGAGTCCCGCATGCTCCCTGCAACCACACCCGATGCTGCACCATACCACGCCACTTCTGAGTGTCCTGCCATGGCGCAGCGTGCTTTCCGGGATCATGCTGTTTACCGCATCCACCGTGGCATAGCCGGTTATTTGGGCAGTACGAAGGAACTCTTCAGAGATACGATCCGGTTAAATACCGGATGCTCCGGGGTGGAATCCCTGACATCCACACAGAAAAATCCCTGCCGCACAAACTGGAACCGCTCATATGCCTGCGCTCCCGCAAGTGCCGGTTCCAGATACCCCTGCCTTACCACCAGGGAGTTGGGATTCAGGTACAGTTCCCCGCTCTCGTCGTAGATGGAGCCCTGCTCGTCGGCTTTCTCCTCGTCGATCAGGTTCTCGTACAGACGGATCTCGGCGGGGATGGCCGCATGCGCCGCCACCCAGTGAATGGTGCCCTTTACCTTCCGGCCATCCGGGCTGTTGCCGCCTTTGGATGCCGGGTCATAGGTGCAGTGTACCGTGGTGACATTGCCCTCCTGATCCTTCTCGCAGCCCGTGCAGGTCACAAAATAGGCATTCATCAGGCGCACCTCATTACCCGGGAACATGCGGAAGTATTTCCTGGGCGGCTCCTCCATGAAATCCTCCCTTTCGATATACAATTCCCTGCCAAAGGGAACCTGCCGGCTGCCCAGTTCCTCATTCTCCGGATTATTCACAGCAGTCAGAAGCTCTGTCTGTCCCTCCGGATAGTTGTCAATGACCAGCTTTATGGGGTCAAGAACCGCCATATAGCGGGGAGCCTGGATCTTCAGATCCTCCCGGATGCAGTACTCCAGCGCTGCATAGTCCGCAACGGAATGGGCCTTGGATACGCCGCACATCTCCACAAACCTGCGAATGGACTGAGGCGTGAAGCCCCGGCGGCGCAGCGCCGCAATGGATACCAGCCTGGGATCATCCCAGCCGTCCACTTTGCCGTCCAGCACCAGCTTCTTGATATAGCGCTTACCCGTCACCACATTTTTCAGATACATCTTTGCCTGCTCGATCTGCTTTGGGGGATGGGGGGATTCCAGTTCCCTCACCACCCAGTCATACAGGGGCCTGTGATCCTCGAACTCCAGTGTACAGATGGAGTGGGTGATCCCCTCAATGGCATCCTCTATGGGGTGGGCAAAATCATACATAGGGTAGATGCACCAGGCATCCCCCGTGTTGTGGTGGCTCATATGGGCCACCCGGTAGATCACCGGATCACGCATGTTGATATTGGGGGAAGCCATATCAATTCGGGCGCGGAGTACCTTCTCTCCATCCGCGTATTTCCCTTCCTTCATCTCCTCAAAAAGCCTTAAGTTCTCCTCCACGGAGCGGTCGCTGCCGGGATCTTTCTTGCCCGGCTCCGTAAAGCTGCCCCGGTACTCCCTGATCTGCTCCGCCGTCAGATCCGACACGTAAGCCTTTCCCTTTTTGATCAGCTTTACCGCCGCCTCGTACATCTGGCCGAAGTAATCGGAGGCATAGAACAACCTGTCCTCCCAGTCTGCGCCCAGCCACTGTACATCCGCCTTTATGGACTCCACGAACTCAATATCCTCCTTTGTGGGATTGGTATCGTCAAAGCGCATGTTGAATTTGCCGCCATACTGCTGCGCCAAAAGGTAGTTGGTCAAGATTGCCTTGGCATGGCCGATATGCAGATATCCGTTGGGTTCAGGCGGAAAGCGGGTGTGTACGGCGTCATACACGCCCTCCGCCAGGTCCCTGTCTATAATCTGTTCAATAAAATTCCGGGATACCTTTTCTCCTGCTGCCTCCCCGGCTGTTATATTATCCAATTCACCCATAATCAGCATATCCTTTCCTGTGAATTATCATTTCTATCATAGCATACCCTACTACAAGTTTCAATCAAATTCCTTACTTCGCCAGAGATTCCTGCTGGAGCCTGTCAAATTCCGCCATACACGCATCCACAGAAGCGCCACCCAACAGCTGCCGCAC
>CAMWSA010000293.1 GCA_947176785.1 uncultured Lachnospiraceae bacterium | reverse complement strand
AATGCCCCCCTCGTCATATTGGACGACGAGAGCTTTCAGCGGTATTGCGGCCAAATCGGCATTGCGTCCCGGGGAGGCGGGGCCATTCTGCTGAATCGCTTCTGGGACAAGGCCCACAGCAATTTTCGTTATCGCAAGTATATACCCTATGTGCAGGAGGATCTGGAAACGGTCACTCTGCTGGACAGAACACGGCTGGGGGAGTCGGGAGAGGATTCACAGGCAGTAATCCCGATACTGGCCTGTACGCAGGAATGTCCCGTCCTGCGAGAGGAATATGCGGATTTTTCCTTAGTACAATTCATTCCGCTGTCTCTTTGGGAAACCATGGAGGGCAGGGTGGGACAAGCGCAGGGGGACACCTATATCCGGGTACTGGCCCGGGAGCGGGAGTCACTGGCGGCTTTGGGGACACTGGAGGACGAGATCTGCCGCATGGTCGGTCCGGGGTATGTGTTGGAGAGCGAGAACCGTATACAGGAAAAGCTTGATAATGACGAGATGATAGGGGCTTATGAATTGGTGCTGGGCATATTTTGCGGCCTGTTTGCTGTCATCGGGGTCGCTCATGTGTTTACCAACACCCTGGGTTTTCTGCGCCAGAGGAAGAGGGAGTTTGCACGGTATATGTCCGTGGGCTTGACCCCACAGGGACTGCGGAGGATGTTTTGCATTGAGGCCCTTGTCATTGCGGGACGCCCGATGTCTATTGCGCTGTGCCTGACGGTGGCGGCAGTGGCAATTATGATAAGGGCCAGTTATTTAGATCCCATGGAGTTTATCAGAGTGGCTCCGGCCCTGCCCATTGCCGCATTTGTCCTGGCCGTTTTCTGTTTCATTGCGCTGGCTTATTATCTCGGAGGAAAAAGGGTGCTGAAACTAAGCCTGGCCCAGGCCCTGCGGGACGATACCATGCTGTAACTGCTGTGATAGAATAGATTCCGTAAGTGAATGAAGGGGGAGGAACCGTAATGGATCAGTTGGAGGACGTACTAAAGATGCTGGATAACCTGACAAAGGCCGAGATCAGCCGCATAAAGGTGGAGGTGTCGGATGCCGTGGAGGAAGGGGGGCCGGTAAAGACATATCACCATGGGAGATGTGATGTGGGAAGCCCCTTTGCTACGGGGAAGCTTTTTGACCTGGAAGAGGAAGCCGGTGCGGAAAGCCCGGAAGGTGGGGTATAAGATGGCGGCGAGAGGGGATGTGTTCCGGGCCCGTGGTGAAAAAGATCCCCCGGGTGGGGAGAATGGGATAGATTCCCGTGACGCAGAGGCCGCTTTAGCCGGAAAAATCAGGTATTGTATTTTATCGATCCATCACATATAATATATGTGATGGATTCTTTAACGGCAGAAAACGGAGTGTGTGCATATGGAACATTTTATCACGGAAATTCAGCTCCGGCAGCTTCTGCATCTATTCAATCTGAAGATATCTTTATCATCCCACGGCAGACAGAACCTTATATTGACAGGTAAGAACGGTTCAGGCAAGACTACTTTGCTTTTGGCGCTGGAGGCATTTTTTAGCTACCTGTCCCGGTGGGACAAAAGTGCGTTGGATGATCATTACTTTTGGGCGGATATGCAGGAAGCAGAAGAGCCTTTAATCGAGCAGAAGGAAGTAAACAGAGAAAAGCAATATTACCGGATATTATCCGGGCGATCATCCGCATCGTGACGGATCTGATGTTGAGAATGGATCAAAGCTGGCTGCAGCAGGGGGTTAGTGCCAGATCGGCGTTTGCAGCGTTTAAAGGATGGTTGATCCGGGATAATGAGACATTTCCGGGGAACTTTTGAGGCTATGTAAATAGTGCATATGCACTGGAGCAGGGAGGAATGAGATGCAGTATGAACTGGCTCCCATGGAAGGGATTACGGGGTATATATACCGCAATGCCTATGTGAAATATTTTGGCGGTATGGATCGGTATTATACTCCTTTCATTGCCAGTACGGGTTTGAATCACAAAGAGCTAAATGACGTGCTGCCGGAGCATAATGCGGCATTTATGCTGGGGGAGGAGGAGAATGCCGGATCCGGGGAAACGCCGCCTCCCCGCCTGGTGCCCCAGATCCTGACCAATAGGGCGGAGGACTTTCTGGCTATAGCGGACAGGCTGCGGCAGATGGGCTATTCCCATGTGAACCTGAACCTGGGCTGCCCCTCCGGCACGGTGGCCAGCCGGGGCAGGGGAGCGGGTTTTCTGGGAGTTCCCCGGCAATTGGATGCTTTTCTGGAAGAGATCTATAAAAAATGCCCTCTGTCCGTCTCTGTAAAGACCCGCATAGGCGTGGCAGATATGGAGGACTGGGAGGAGCTGCTGGGAATCTATGGGAAATATCCGGTGGAAGAGGTGATTATTCATCCCCGGATACAGCGGGACTTTTATAAGCAGCCCATACGCTGGGAGGGGGTGGAGCTGGCCCTGCAGCAGTGGGAGCGGACGGGAAGCGGCATTCCCATCTGCTATAATGGGGAGATACACAGCCTTGCGGAGTACCAGGCACTCAGGCAGAGATTTCCGCAGATAAGGCGGGTCATGCTGGGCAGAGGCGTGCTGAAAAATCCATTTCTGGTAAAACAGCTGGGGCAGTGGGAGAACAGGCTGCAGGCAACGGGGGATGCCGGGGATGAAAATGTGCGGGAGCCCGAGACCAATGAGGATAACCGAGGGAAGCAAAGTTCAGAGTATTGCGGCATTGGAGGTTACCGTGAATCAGAAGCTGGCACAGCCCGGGAGCAGCGCAGGAAGGTGCTGTGGGCTTTCCATCAGGAATTGCTGGACGGCTACAGAAAAATTATGTCGGGGGACCAGAATGCCCTGTTCAAGATGAAGGAACTGTGGGCTTATTTCGGAGAGTCCTTTCCGGGAAAAGAAAAAGCCCTGAAAAAAATCCGCAAGGCCGTAAGCATGGCTCAGTATGAAGCGGCGGTGCGGGAGGTGTTTTACAGTAAATCATGACCATACTCCCGGCAGCAAGAGGCCGGATGACCATCCATGCAGATAAGGAGATACGAAATGACGATAAAGAAAGCGAAAACAAAGAAAATACATCCCTGGTGGAGCTATCCGCTGTGGGCGCTGGGCGTGCCGGCAGTGCTGGTGGTATTGGTCCTGCTGGGGGCCAGACTGTATTTCCGCATACCGGTGCGGGACTACTACAAGGCTTCGGAGCATGGCTTTCTGATCCCTGACTGCAACCGGGGCTTTGTGGCCCAGGGGCTTGCCTACGATGGGGAGACAGACCGTTTTCTGGTAAACGGGTATCAGAAAGACAATATTGCTTCGCCCATCCATATCATAGCGCCGGGGGCCGAAAAGCCTGACAAGACCATCCGCATGGCGTTGCCGGACGGCTCGGATTACACGGGCCATGCCGGAGGGATTGCCAGATACGGCGAATATGTCTATGTGGCGGACGGCGGCGAGCATCGGCTGCTGGTTTTCTCAAGCCAGAGCATCTATGATGCGGCGGATGGGGACAGTGTGGCGGCAATAGGGACATTTGACACGGCGGTGTCGGACACGGATTATGTGGGGCCGGCCTTTGTCACGGTGGACGGAGACCGCCTGGTGACAGGGGAATTCTATCGCAATCCCAACTACCAGACTCCCGAGAGCCACAAGTTCACTACGCTGGCGGGGGATTATCAGCAGGCCCTGGCAGTGGAATATGAACTGGACGGACAGGCCCGGTACGGCATTGTGCCTACGCCGGTGAAGGCTTATACGCTGCCGGACCTGGCCCAGGGCATGTGCTTTGACAGGGGCAAAATCTATGTGTCCACCTCCTGGGGAACGGCGTTTTCCCATATCTACCAGTATGATGAAGCCAGGCTGCAGCAGCAGGGAAACATTGCCCTGCTGGGTATGGAACTGCCCCTGTATGCGCTGGACAGCGCCGCCCTGCTGGCGGACGGGGTTATCGCTCCCATGTCCGAGGAGATTGTGATTGTGGACGGAAAACTGTATACCATGTGCGAATCTGCCTCCAACAAGTATATCTTCGGCAAATTTACATCTGCGAAATGGTGCTATGCCACGGATGTGGAGACATTTTTTCAATAAGGGACTCATAAATCAATGGGGTGGATGACAGACGGACTAAAAAATGTCGTAACAAGCTATGATGCATTCTGCCATATTGCGGAACGGCTTGCATGGATTGAGACAGAAGAACAACATGAAAACCGGGGGAGCTATCCCCTGGGGATATTTCTTGACATGTACGAATTTCCCCAGGGGTACATTCAGGGCAATATTGCGTATGCATATGTCCGGGCCTGCCTGTCAGGTATGGCATTTTGTGAGGAATGGGACAGGGATTTTTGGGATATACCGCTTGACGAAAGGAAGCAATGCCTGACAAAGGGCAGGTGGCTGTATGAATCGTACGCAATTGTTAAAGATGCCAGATTTATAGAGCGGGATTGGAACTACCTGATCAGGGAAATAGAGCTTTTTTCACACGAAAAAGGGATCTCCAAGTCAGATAGGAGGAGATACACGGATCGTTTTGAAAATGCGGAAGTACTTGAACTTGGCGGCGCTTATCAAAGTGATTATATATATTTGGCAGTAGAGCGGAATCGTATGCTAATGGTCTCATGCGGCTTTTGGGATTGAAATTTTTACTTTTAATTCCCCTTGGCGCTTAATTTGTTATGATAATGTCTGACAGAATACGGAGAGGAATCTCATGCTGGATATCATGAACAGAGCTTTTTTCCCGGGAGGGGAATATAAGCTGAAAGACTGGGTGGACGTTTGGCTTCATGCCGAGATCTGCCGGATTTTTGAGGCGAAGTATGACGGGAACTACACCTGGTATGGGCAATGGCAGGACGATGCGCGGCCCGTTATGAAAATCTTTTTGCTGAAGGGATGCAGCGGTATCCCGGAATGGGGTTGGAACTATAATTTTCTGGCGGAATACCATTCCGGCAGGATGCAGTATTTTCGGACGGAGAAGAATCCAAAACCCCAGCTGCGAAATTTCCCCAGCGGTTTTGTGGATATAAAACAGTGGCGTCAGAAGCTGTTCCCATGTTATTCTTCCGACAAGGCGCTGATGAGG
>CAMWSA010000292.1 GCA_947176785.1 uncultured Lachnospiraceae bacterium | reverse complement strand
GGAGACATTGGACGATTTGCCAACCCAAAGCAGTTACAGAAGCTGGCGGGATATGCGATTGTGGCGAATGATTCTGGGAAGCATAACGGCGAGAGCCGGATCAGTTACAGGGGAAGGAAACGCCTGAGGTATGTGCTGTATGAAGCAGCGATATCATTGATTGGGAAGAATGCAGAGTTCAGGGCAATACATGAGTATTACCGGACACGTAAAGAAAACCCATTAAAGAAGATGCAGTCTGTAGTAGCGGTAGCGTGTAAGGTTCTGAGGATATTCTACACGATACTGACAAAAGGTGTAGACTATGATGCCGGAAAACTGATGGGTGACATCAGGAGGCCACAGATCCAGGCAGCGTAATAAACGAACATAAACCACAAGCAGGCAATGCCCTGTCATAGTTGGGTTGAACTTTCAAAAAATTTGATTGAGAGTTGAATCCAGCTGTGACAGGAAAGCTGGAAAGTATGGGGAACGATCCGGGAAAACGTCCACCGAAAGGTGCCGGTGAGGGAAGCATATGAGACAGGTCAGTAAGACTTATAACAAAGAATGAGCTGGTAGTCGGCAGGAATATTATCCATAGGGCATGACCCTGTAAAGGAACTAGCTGACCACTTTGAACATTGTCCGTAAATCTCCACACAAAATCAGGAAGACATATGGAAGTATCTTGCTGGATAATAATATTGATCGCAGATTTATCACGAGCCAAATGGGACATACCGATATAGCCACCACAGAATACTATTACCATCGAAACCGTAGAAGCATTGAGGAAAAATCGGAGATCCTTAATAATGTGCCGGAATTCGCAGTAAGATAATTAAAAAGGTAATCAAAGGTAATCAAAGCAAAACGACGGAAAGCATTGATTTTACTGGATTTGAGGGAGTTTGGTGAACTGTCCGATTCCCGTCAGCAGCTTAGAAAAACCTTGAAATAATCAAGGTTTTTTTATTGCAAAAATTTCAACGTTCCTTAGTATAAGTATCTTTTGCTTCAAACAGACGGATCTCTAAAAATGTCCATATCCGGAGCGTGATAAGTAAAGAGCAGAAAGCATATAAACAAGAGACAAACCAAAACACATAACAGGGCTGTATAACGCTGGGATTTACAGGATAAGGTAAGCTTCAGGGAAAGCCAAAAGGCAATGACAGTACTCAAAATGAAAATACCGATATCCAGAATAAGCAGATCTTTCCCAAGGACACAGGTATAGGCATAGTACAAAAGAGGGATCAGGAGCGTGCCGATTAAGAGGCCAGAGAACAACCCGGAGGTGATACAGGGGTATTCCTTCCTGAATTTAAAAACCATCACAGGAGAGTATATGAGCATTGGGAAGAACAGTAATTTCATATGCTCCCAGACAGATTCATTGACAGGTGTAAAAAGGCCGGCTATCAGATTTTGGCCGGTCCAATCATATACAAAATGGGAAAGAGTTCCCGTAATCAGGACAATAATCATTCCAATGACTGTAGTTCGCTTTAAATCATTCATAAAAGACACCTCATGAACAGTATATGTAAGGGGGTGTGTTTTTATGTATTAATCCTGTACATACAGCAAAAAGCCAGGTATCCGTCCCGCCTCTGTTTTGCCTGCCCCCAAATGTATACGAACGGGCGCTGAGACTCGTGAGTGCAGTCAAAACAGAATGGATCGGATACCTGGCAAAATAATTGCCGCAAAATAATTGCCACAAAATAATTGCCGCAATTATTTTGCCGTAAAATAGCCATGGTTTACTGACCGGAAAGCGGGAACAGGCTGACCGTCAGCCTTCTGCGCCGGGCAGTACATCCTGCGGGAGCGGGATCGTCGGATTTAACAGTTGATGTCTCAACTCCAGTTCGGCCCTCTCGCTGTTCAAAATGGCCTCATAGTTCGGATTGATAAAGAAACTGGCATTGTGGTGGCAGGTATTCTGTACATTCGGGTTATAATAGGCTATGGAGCCGTCAGGCTGTACTACCTGTACCGTGGAGCCGGCCTCCAGGGAAGGGTCCTCCGCCGGCAGCCGGGTGGTTATGCCGGGATAGGAGAAGGGGCACTCCGCGCTTGCGGGCAGCTGGTCATACTCACAGATCAGACCGCTGTAGTGTACGTCACATACCTCCGTGGGTTCCGTTCCCGCCGCAAAATACTCCGAACCCAGCGAGGTTGACGGGCATACGCCGGGATTAGGGGCTTTGCCGGAATCTTTACATACAGTGTACCGGATCACTCCTGTGGGAACATAGAATGCCTGGTTGGGCAGTTCGGCATGGATCTGCTCCATTATGTTGTGCCAGAGCTTTTTGGCGATATTGGTCTCGTTGTTTTCCCCTTTTCTGCTGCTCATATGCACATTGTTGTCATAGCCTACCCAGGTGGCGCAGGTGTAATAAGGGGTAAAGCCGGCAAACCACACATCCACATTGCTGGAGGTGGTGCCTGTCTTGCCGGCTATGGCCATCTCGCGGTTGAAGTTGGCGGCAGTACCGGTTCCCTTGGTCACCACATCAACCATGGCATCCGTCAGCAAAAATGCCGTGGACTCCTGCAGCACCCTGTGGCTTCCTTCAAAACCGGTGTTGTCCAGAACTACGTTGCCGTCCGCATCCTCGACTTTGGTATAAAGCTTGGGCTCGTTGTAGACGCCTCCGTTGGCGATGGTGGCGTAGGCGGCAGTCAGCTCCAGAGGTGTGACACCGTCGGTCAGGCCGCCCAGAGCGGTTGCCTGGTTTATATCGCCCAACACCTGGTTCCCCACTACTTTGCCGGTGGTCAGGGTGGTAAAGCCGAAGTTGAGCAGATAATCATAGGACAGCTTCGGCGTAATCTGGGTGATTGTCTTTACCGCAATGATATTCATGGATTGCTCGATGGCATACCGCACAGACACAGGCCCCTTGTATGCTTCCCCGTACCAGTTCCGCACGGGCGTGCCGTCCGCATAGTTAAAGGCGGAGTCAATATACACATTGGCCAGGGTGATGCCGCAGCTGTCAAGCGCAGGCGCATAGGAGGCCAATACCTTGAAGGTGGAACCGGGCTGCCTCTTGGAGTCGGTGGCACGGTTGAAGGTAAGCCGCCCCTCCTTGGTTCCCCGTCCGCCCACCAGGGCGCGGACATAGCCGGTTTCCTGTTCTATGATAGCCAGAGCCGTCTGAGGCTGGGGGCTTAAGTGATAAGTTTCATCATATTCATCCCCTTCCTTTAACAGCGTGTTACGATACTGCTCTATGGCCTCAAGGGCGTCATCCTGAGAAGTGAATATCAGGTTGAAATTCTTGTCCACGTTCTCCTTGAAGTACTTGGTCATCATCTCCTTGCTGTAGTTGTCATGGCTGCCGTCCGCATGCTTGATGGTCAGCGCGTATTCCAGAAGCCATTTCACATTGGGAGGATAATTGTCCGGGTTAGCCACCTCGGCATCCACGATGGCCTGGATCTTAGGGTCCATGGTGGTCATAATCCGCAGGCCGCCCGAGTACAGCATGAATTCTGTCTGGGTTTCATTATAGCCTGCTGCCAGCAGATCCTTTTTGACCTGCTGCTGTACTGCGTCCACAAAATAGGAACTGGTGGAACTGCTTTCAATGTAGTCGATATTGTGGCTCTCAATCCTGTCATATACATTGTCTGCCATGGCCTCGTCATATTCTTCCTGGCTTATGAATTCCAGCCGCAGCATATTGTTCAGGCAGGTCTCCCGGCGTTTTACATTCTGGTCCGGATGTGAGATGGGGTTGTAGCGGCTGGGGTTCTGGGTGATGGCGGCGATGACCGCGCATTCGGACAGGGTCAGTTCGCTGCAGGATTTTCCGAAGTACCGCTGGGCGGCCGCCTCCACGCCCAGGGTATTCTGCCCCAGGTTGATGGTGTTCATATAGCGCACCAGGACTTCGTCCTTGCTCAGAGTCTTGGTCAGTTCGATGGCCAGGTACTGCTCCTGGAATTTCCGCTTGATCTTCTTGATCATGTTCCTTCCCTCGGAGGTCCAGCTGGTGAAAATGGTGTTTTTCAGCAGCTGCTGGGTGATGGTACTGGCACCCTGGGTCTCTTCTCCCAGCGTCTTGACGAACTGGTAACCGGAACGAACCAGGCTCTTGTAGTCGATGCCGTTGTGCTGATAGAAGCGTTCGTCCTCAAGGGCCACAAAAGCATGGGCCAGGTTCTCCGGAATCTGGTCCTGGGTCACCATGATCCGGTTGGAGTTGACGGCGATGAGCTCGTCCAGCTTGTTGCCCTCGCAGTCAAAGACGAAAGTGGCGGCACCTACGGGGGCCACTTCGCCGGGGGTGATCTGGGGAGTGGAGGCAAGGATTCCCTTAAACATGCCGATGCCGGCGGAAGCCAGGATAATGCTCATGCCCACCATGGAGACCAGAAAGAGCTTTAATGCCAGCAGGGCGGCCTTCCTCCCTATTTTGGGTGATTTGGCGTTCAGAGCCTTTTTCTTGGCCCGGACGCCTTTTCTGCTATAGTTCATAGAGAAACTTCCTTTCATTTATGGTAAGGTGCATCTAACGCTACCCTATTCGCACATTATACCAAATTTTTTCTGGTAAATAAAGGGGTTCGGGGGGATATTAAGAATTGTTCACAAAAATTTCTCATTTTAATCAGAAAGTATTGGCCTTTCTGGGGTTTTTGGGATATACTGAGTAGAAGACCGTATAAACAGGGGGTGGAAGGATGACGTCAAAGCAGAATTCGGAATATCGGGTGGTGCTTGAGGGCGGTCAGGGGGAGATCGTGGAGAAGAAATCCCGCTTTATCGCCACGGTGCGCAGGGTGGAGACCGAACAGGAGGCGGCAGCCTTCATTGAGGAGATCAGGAAAAAATACTGGGACGCCAGACATAATTGCAGCGCCGTTGTCATCGGCAGCAGAGGGGAACTGACCCGGTGCAGCGACGACGGGGAGCCGGGAGGCACGGCGGGCAGGCCCATGCTGGAGGTGCTGCTGGCGGAGGAGATCCGCAATGTGGCGGTGGTGGTGACCCGGTACTTTGGGGGCACGCTGCTGGGCACGGGCGGGCTGGTCCGGGCCTACACCCAGGCGGGGAAGGCAGGGCTGGAGAATTGCGTGACAGGCGGTATGAGCCAGGGG
>CAMWSA010000291.1 GCA_947176785.1 uncultured Lachnospiraceae bacterium | reverse complement strand
ATGCTGGGACGTAATCTTTGCCGTGGTATTTTTTGTCTGCCCACTCCCGATTCTGTCCGCCTCCAGAACAATTGTCCGAATTCCCGCCTGCTTCAGGTAATATGCTGTCAAAATCCCCGCCAGCCCCGCCCCAATGACAACGGCCTCCGCCTCCATATCCCCCGGAAGCGGTTCCCGTTTCCTGATTTCTGTAGCTTCCATCCAGATAGATTCCATTTCGTGCCTCCATTATATTTCATACAGCCTCTCGGAATTGATATTTTGATAGCATATGCCAAAATACAGCGATTATACAGATTTCGGATAATCCCGGGAAATTCTTGGCAATCCCTGGCCGGGCAGGTTCTGCAAGCCGGCTGCCAAAGATGAAATGCCGGAGAGAAGCCTGTCTCCTCTGAAGCACACTACAGAAAATGATTGACCCGGCTTTCCCTGTCTGCTATACTGTTGGCTGATATATACAGCCAAATACAGGTAAGCGTCCCTCTTTTCAATATGCAGAGGATGGACATAACGCCGCAAGGGCAAAAAGGAGGCTCCCCATGTTCAGGGAAATGAGAAGAAAACTGCAGCTGTTAAACGAAAAAGAAAGCATGGAAATTCTGGAAAAGGGAACCGCAGGGGTACTGGCCCTGTCCGGAGACGAGGGCTATCCCTATGCGGTTCCCATCAGTTATGTATACAGCGATTCTAAAATATTTTTCCACAGTGCCGTGAGCGGGCATAAGATCGATGCCATCAAAGCCTCCGGCAAAGCGTCCTTCTGCGTAATCCACCAGGATTGCATTGTGCCCGAAGAGTATACCACCTATTATAAAAGCGTGATTGCTTTTGGCAAAATCCGGATACTGGAAAATGAGTCGGAAAAAAGGGCCGCCATCGAACTGCTTGCAGGAAAATATTATCCCGCCGACACCCGGGAGGGACGCACAGACACCATCAATGAAGCCTGGCCGCGCATGTGCCTGCTGGAGCTTGCCATAGAACACATGACAGGCAAGGCTGCCAAAGAACTTATGCGCTGATCCTGACAGGCAGGGCCGCCAGGGGTATGCTTTACAATTCCTGGCAGAGAGGACAGAAATATACCGTACCTCCCAGATAACTCATCTTCTGGATCAGGCTTCCACAGTAGGGACAGGGCTTCCCCACTGTCCTCTTGCTGAGAATCGACTGGTATCCGCCCTTTTTGCCGAAAAAGTCTTTCTCCGTGTCCCTGCCGCCTGCGGCTGTCATCTGCGCCAATGTCCCCTGCACCACATCATATATTTTTCTGCGCCGCTCCTCCGTCATACCGCTGATCTTCCTTTTGGGATGAAGTCCCGACGCCAGAAGGATATCCTGGAGTACGCCATTTCCCAGCCCCGGAATTCGCTGTTCGGTGGCCAGGAAGGCTTTCATGGAGGTGTTGCCGGACAGCCCGTCAAACAACTGTCTGAAATACGAATAGCAAAAGCCCTCCGTATTGGGCATGGGCTTGCGCTTCCCCGCCAGATAATAAGGGTTGTCATAGGTATCCGGCTGAACCAGGAACATGGCACCGTACATCTGTACCGTACACACCACATGGCTGTCATCCTCCAGCGTAATGCGGGTCTGGTACTTCTCCGGCAGCTTATCCTCCGGGGCAAAATAGCGGATATTGACACCGTCCCCCGCCACAAAGCTGTAGTCTCCCAACCGCAATTCAATCATGCTGCCTATGCTCTCCGCCTGTCCAATCTCCCGTCCCTCCATAATCTCTGCATAAAATGAAGGCTCGCCGCTGTACCAGGCGAAAGTATGTGGAGTATGGGCGGCCTCCACCTCCAGAATCCGTTTTCCCTGTATGGTTTCATTCATTTGCGCCGCGATTGTCCGGCTCTCAGGTATCTCCAACATATTAATGGCCTCCTATTCGAATTCAACGTGTACCTCTTCCCCTCTATTTTAACGCAAAAAGCCTGACACCCTATGTCATATTATAAATGTTCTTTTCGATTACACAAAACCGGTCAGCCAATGCGCCCGCCAGGGGAAACAGAAGAGACATTCCAGCAGAGAAAAACATGCTGTTCACGGAGATCAAGGCAGCCCGCTGCCGGGACGGAATCAGCTGGTTGAGTTGGTCAAAAGAGCAGTCCACCCCCGCTCCTTCGCTTCGGTTAAACTGCCCTTGGAATTACTATGTTCTCAGCCCATTGCACTGCCAGTCCAGCTTTGACATTGAGGGCATTGCCTTTTGATCAGTTCTAAGGCTTCTTGAAATTGTTCACCCTTCTGGAAGAACAATGACTCTTCGGTATTTTTATTTCTTTTCGCAGAATCGGAATTTTCCTTGTAAGTGATAACAAGGGAAACGCCAATCGCTACATTTTTCCCTCTGCGGCCGCCTCCCGCATTATAGGATACCCGTGTTGTCTCATTCTGTCTGCGAATGCTCAGAATATCCGCTGTCCGTACAAAACTGCAAACGCCGTTAAAATACATCCAATACTCAGGACCGGCAATAAACCGGGACGGATATGTCTCGCTGACATTATAAAAATTCACCTTGCCATAATTGCCGGATTCCATCTGTCTGACAAAAAGCTCCTGTTCTTCCTGGGTTTGAAAGAAGCTCTGAATCGCCTTTTCATAAGCCTTCCGCACCGCTTTTATATTAGAGATTTTTGCCGGCAGCCAGAAACAGAGCCCGGCCAGGAGCGCAATCCCGCAGCCTATCGGAAAATGAACCCGCATAATATAGGCAGGCTCATATCCTGCAACAAATCCAAGGGCAACCATACCAATCAGGCATCCCGCCATCCATATCGGCGCTTTGTTTTTCTGCTTCTTTTTGAACGTTTGAAGTACATCGGAAAATTCCTTCATTTCCTCTTCCAGCCATGCTCCCAATTTTGCATTCATGTACTTATCCTCCTTATAAAAGTTATGATAATCTATTTTATCATTTTCCGCCGGTCATTGCAAGTTTTCTGCAATGTCCACTCTTGCCCGGCTGCCATACAAGTCTTAAAGCGATAACTTTATTATCATTCCACCGGGCAACCGATCCGGCGGCTCTCCGGCGGTGCCAGGCGGGTATCCCGAATGGGAGTATCCTCGTGGAATATCACGAAATCATTTCATACACCTTATACCGGAGGATTCTGTCAAAGCGCTCCCTTGCCTGCCTCACCATTTCTAATTCCTGTTCCATATTCGCCTCCCTTTTGTCCTTATAATTGTAGCATGGGCAAAGCAAAACGCCAAGTGCGTTTCATAAGCACTTAGCGTCTGTTTCAAAAGGACTTAATATTGTTTTCTTCATCTATACTCCATTTATGTACCCATTCCCGCCCTCTTTTCAGGGAGGCGGAACGTATCCTGCCCGCTTGCCGCAGCTTCTCAAACAGGGCATAGTACTCCCTTTCCAGATCCTTCCAGCTGTCAAAGTCCTGCCACCCGGGAAATTTTTCATCATTGGTATCGGCACTGAGATATCCCTGATGCTCGCTCCAGCACTCCCTTACTTCATCCCATTCTCCATGCAGAAAACCTCTCCAGTCTTCAGCCTTTACGGAGCGGAGCAGACGTTTGTCCTCCGTCCCCTCCGGCGCAAAGGAGTGAAGCCCTCCTGACTTGTCCTCGATAAAGATTCTTCCGCACTGGCT
Source organism: uncultured Lachnospiraceae bacterium (assembly GCA_947176785.1). Taxonomy (GTDB): domain Bacteria; phylum Bacillota; class Clostridia; order Lachnospirales; family Lachnospiraceae; genus Acetatifactor. The sequence continues at coordinate 1,480 of CAMWSA010000291.1, read as the reverse complement.
GCACTGGTATATTTTTCTCCACATATATTCAACGTCGATATGCATGATATGATTCATACATGCATCCGCGTCCAGGGCCTTATCCGCCACATACCTTTCTATTTCATCGGTATAATCAAAACAATCCTGATCCGACAGTATGTATGCCTTGTAGGATATATAGTCTGTTGTATCATAAATTCTGTTCCCACATCTACACAAAAAATGCATCACTTAATTACCAGCTTCACATATTCCTTTCCATCCTCAGACACAAGTGCCTAAATCTTGTTCTCCATGGCATCCGGGTCCTGGGCGAACTGGATAGCCAGTTCCCTGTCGATCCTGCCCTCAAAGTACAGCTGGGATATGGCCTCGTCCATGGTAATCATGCCCAGCTTGCGGTTGGTCTGCATGACGGATGCCAGCTGATGGGACTTGCCCTCGCGGATCAGGTTGCGCACCGCATGGTTGGCATGCATGACCTCAAAGGCCGCCACACGCCCCCGGCCGTCCGCCGTGGGAATCAGCTGTTGGGAAATAACCGCCTCCAGCACATTGGCCAGCTGCACCCTGATCTGCTGCTGCTGGTGGGGCGGGAACACGTCAATCACACGGTCCACGGTGCTGGCCGCACCGATGGTATGTAGGGTGGACAGCACCAGATGGCCGGTCTCCGCCGCGGTGATCGCCACGCTGATGGTCTCAAAGTCACGCATCTCACCCACCAGAATTACATCCGGATCCTCACGCAGGGCCGCACGCAGGGCGTTGGCATAGTTCTCGGAGTCCAGGCCGATCTCCCTCTGGTTGACCATGGACATCTTGTGCTGATGCAGATACTCGATGGGATCCTCCAAAGTGATCACATGGGCATCCCTGTTATTGTTGATCTTGTCTATGATAGCCGCCAGGGTGGTGGATTTACCGCTGCCGGTAGGCCCTGTCACCAGCACCAGCCCCCTTTTCCTCTGGTACAGGTCCACCACGGACACGGGCACGCCCAGTTCCTCCGGGGACGGCACCTTTGTACCCACCAGACGGAAAGCCATGGCCACAGACCCCCTCTGCTTATAGGCATTGACTCGGTAACGTCCCACATTGGGGATGGAGAAAGACATATCGTACTCCCCCCTCTCCTCAAAACGATCCCTCTGCACCTCCGTCATGATGGACAGCAGTACATCCAGGGTATCCGCAGGCAGCATCCTGGGGTAATTCATGGTAATCAGATTGCCGTTCACCCGCATCTTGGGCGGTATGCCAACGGTCAGATGCACGTCCGACGCGCCTGCATCCTTGGCCGCTGACAATATTTCTTCGATTGTAGGCATATATTTTCTCCCCTCTTCCATGGGTTTTGCATGTTTTCTCCCGGTACACCAATTGCAGAGAATGATATCGGGCCGCTTCGGCATCCCGGTCTCATTTTGCACGCTGCATGGGAATATGCGCTCCAAATTTCGCTGATAATCTCCAACACTTTCATTGTACATGAAAA
>CAMWSA010000290.1 GCA_947176785.1 uncultured Lachnospiraceae bacterium | reverse complement strand
TTACGGCAGCCGAAGGCTTGTCATCAGAGGAGAGTTTGAAAAGTATCTGGAGGCGAATCTGAAAATAAAGGAGGGACTTAAGAATGCCAGCAGGAAGAACAAAGACACGCCGTGATTCCAAGCACCGTGTCCTGCGCCGGGGAGAATCCATCCGGGCAGACGGAAAATACCAGTTTAAGTACCATATAAACGGCAAACCGCATTTTGTTTATAGTTGGAGGCTGGAACCGACAGATAAGCTGCCAGTGGGGAAAAAGCCATGTCTTTCGTTACGGGAACTGGAAAAGCAGATCGGCTATGATCTTGACACGCTTTCAGACCCGATGGGGAAGAATATAACCGTCGGGGAATTGGTGGAGCGCTATTTATGCACTAAAACAGGGGTAAAGCCGAACACGCTCGCCAATTACAATTTCGTGCAGAACCTTTTGAAAAAGGAAACTTTCAGCGAGAAAAAGATTTCCCAGATTAAGACATCGGATGCAAAGCTGTTTTTAATAAAACTGCAGCAGGACGGAAAAGGTTACAGTACCATCAAAACGGTCAGGGGAGTCCTCCGGCCGGCATTCCAGATGGCGGTGGACGATGACGTGCTGCATAAGAACCCTTTCGGCTTTGAACTGGCAACGGTGGTAGTGAATGATAGTGTGACAAGGGAGGCAGTCACCAGGGAGCAGATGAGGAAATTCCTCAAGTTCGTCCATGATGACAATGTCTACTGTAAATATTATGAGGTGGTCTATATTCTTTTCCATACAGGGCTGCGGATTTCGGAGTTCTGCGGGCTGACTTTGCGGGATGTCGACTTGGAAAACAAAATCCTCAACATTGACCACCAGCTTCAGCGGACTGCGAATATGAAGCTGGTAATTGAATCCACGAAAACAAATGCGGGAACGAGGAAACTGCCCATGACGGAGGATGTTGCCGAATGCTTTCGGGGCATCATTGAGGACAGGGAGCCGCCGAGATTTGAAAAGGTGATTGACGGATATAGCGGATTCCTTTTTGTGGATAAGGACTGCAACCCGCTGGTGGCGATGCATTGGGAACACCGTTTTAACCATATGGTCAAGCGGTACAATGATATTTACCGGGTGCAGATGCCGAATATCACACCCCACATCTGCCGCCATACCTACTGCAGCAACATGGCAAAATCCGGCATGAACCCTAAGACACTCCAATACCTGATGGGGCATAGCGATATCGGAGTCACGCTGAATACCTACACGCACCTTGGGCTGGAGGATGCCACGGATGAGTTGAAACGGATGGAAGAACTGGAGAACGCCAGAAAGGAGCTGGAAAAGAACAAGGAAGAGAAACCCGTATCACAGAAAATGTTCCGGGCAATCTAATATATGGAGAGTTTTCACGCCCTGCTTCGGCAGGGCATTTTTCTGGGCCTTTTTTCGAGCAATTTTGACTCCACAAATCTCGTAATATATGTTAAAATAGTAAAGGTTAATCTTGAAAGTGATAAAGAAGAAATTAAGATGGGTAAAATGGAATTTTATGGGTAGGCGTTTGTGTTACTGGATGCTTATGAAAAAATAGGAAACAAATAGAAAAAATATAGGATTGGCAAAAGAACTTATAGAAAGTTGTTGTAAAACGATTTTGAATGAGTTGGACATTAGAAGGAATAAAAATGATGATGTCTCTCAACTTACGAATGAAACAATGAAACAATGAATACATTGAACTTATTACCTGATCAAGGGTTGTTAGCAAAGGATAAATACTATTGATAATTCAAATGCAAATAAATGATACTATTAAAGAAATATGTTTACCCAGTGAAGTTCTTAATATTTATCCCAAACACTACGAGTGGGTCAAAAAATGCATAAGAGAACGTAGGACATGCTTTCTAGCTCAAGAAACTCAAAAGACTATCGGATGCGCTATTGTTAAAATAAGCCGGAAAAATCCAAATCAACTTAAATTGTGTTTCTTATACGTATTATCAGATTATAGGCATAAAGGTTACGCAAGAAACCTTATATCTGCCGTAGAAGAATATGCACTCATTAATGGTTTAGGTGGAATCTACACGACCACTAATTCAAAAGCGGATTGTGTAGATAGATTTATTTCTTCATGCGGTTATAAAAAAATTAGTAGAACAAAATATGGAGATATCGTATTTCATCGGATTTTTTAATTAACATTTAGGAAGGAGTTAAAATGTGAAAGAATTCGCTCAAACTAATAGAATTGTTTATGATGCGCTTGCAAGAGAATATGCTTTTCGACGAGATAATTTGGGACAGTATTCGGAGAGTACAGAATATTTAGGGTATTCATTACTAAAAAATGTTTCTGATCGTAGCCATTTACAAGTCATGGAAATTGGACCTGGTGCAGGGCAGATTCTGAGATACTTTGAAGATAATGGTTGCCGAACAATTGGAGTTGAATTATCTCAAGAAATGTGTTGCCTGTGCCGAACTCAGTCGCCAAATAGCATTATAATAAATGGGGATATATGCGAAGTGAATTTTGGCATTGAACAGTTTGACTTAATTTATATGGGTGCGATTATTCATTTGTTTCCATTGCAGGATGCCAAGATATTAATGAAAAAAGTGTGGACATGGCTCAAATATAATGGATATATTTTTGTTAACACAACCTGTCACGCTAAATCGTATGAAGGATATTCAAGAAAACAAGATTATCCTAGTGAAATTAATAGATTTCGGAGATATTGGAGAGAAGATGATTTTGAGCAATTTATCTCTGAGAGTGGTTTTTCTGTTAAGGAAAAATTATATACTGATGAAAAAGATCGTATGAAAAAGTGGGTTGCTTTAATAGGGAAAAAGGAGATTATACATAACAATGAGACAATTTAAACACATTGTTCGAGTAATATCAAGTGTTTTGTTCGAACACATCACTCTATTTGCTACAATAATAGCTAGTGTATATATTCTTACGAAAAGTCAAATAGATGTATATGATAACAATACGTTACTCTTGTGGATCATCGGATTGCTTGGCTTAATCGCAACAGCAATTGTAAGCGAGAAATATTTTAAACTATCTAAAATTGCGAAAGGTATAGAAGACCTTCAATCCACCGTTAAGAATAGAGGTTTAAGTCTGGATAAACTTGCATTCACCAGAAAAGAATTTGAACCTTTAGAGATGAGACTTTCCCAAGCAAAAAAAATAACTATTACAGGTGGTTCTTTATATAGATTATCAGATGAATACTACGCTTTTTTTGAAAATAAATTGAAAAAAGGATGCCAATTAGAAATTGTAATGGTTAAGCCTTATTCAAGTGCTGCTAATTTTTTGTGTGACAATGTCGTATATGAGACAAGGGATTATAAGCAATATAGTTTTAAAATTTCAGAATCACTCCAGCGTTTTTTAAGATTAAAGCAGGACTATGAGTCCAGAATTTCAATTCGATTGACAGAAAATGTACCTCCATTTAGTTTAATAGTAACAGATGAAAATTCCCCAAATGCATCAATTAAGGTTGAATTATACTCATATTCTGTTCCTACAAGAGAACGAATGCAATTTGAAGTTACAAGAGAGGATTCTAAAAGCTTTGCTTTTTTCATAGATCAGTTAATTACACTTCGTAAAGCATCATATGAAATTGATACATCCTATTCTTGCATTTCAACATTAGAAGCAGCATCGACCTCGAAATAAGGGCATAAAATCTCCTGGCTATGGGTTATATTGAAGATGGGGCAAAAAGATAGAGTAAAACATTTTTGTACAAAGCCAATAATTAGAATGCTGTTAATATGTTTTATCTTATGACTGAGGTCATAAAAACAGAGATGAGTCAAGTTGAACGGACTGAGAGGATGCTAGCCGTGTTTACTATCTACTTTTCGATTTAAATGGTATTTTCATATAAATCAGGCCCATATTGTTTCATGTTGTAGATTTATGTTAAAAGACCACAGTAGTAAAAACCCCAATTCCTACTACGTTTTTACTACTTTTGACGGCATCAACTTGCCCCGTTTTGCCTCGATTTGCCAATTTCGTTACATTTTTCACAATCTCCACGAAAAATCCAAACCTCGCAAATCGTGCCAAAACACGGCAAATCAGAGCATTTAAGGAGGAAAAACAAACATGATTTCGATACTTTTCGTCTGCCATGGCAGTATCTTGAAAAGTTCCTGAAAAGCCTATAAATTCAATGTTTTCATGGCCCGACAAGACACTTACTACACCACTACTACACCATTTTCGAAAGAGCCTTGAAATGACGTATAAAATCATCATAACTTTGACAGATATAACATTCCACCACAGGAGGGAACGATAATGGAGAAGCTGAAAGAAAGAATCACGGAAAACGGCATTGATTATATATTGGTAGGCGATTACTATATTCCAGACCTGAAATTGCCGGAAGAAAACCGTCCCATCGGACGTTATGGGCGGCTGCACAGGGATTATCTCAAAGAGAAACACCCAGTACGGTACAGCTCTCTTATCCTGACAGGAAAATTATGGGCATATCTTGCCGATCTGAATGAGCAGGCAGAGGAACGGCTTGATCTTATCATAGAGCAGATGAAAATCGCTGAAGGAGTGACCGAGGAACTGAAAGCCCGGAACCAGCTTGAATGGGTAGGCCGGATGAATAATATCCGCAGCCGGGCAGAGAAAATCATAAAGAGCGAACAGATTTATATTTGATTAAGACATAGAGCGACCAGTCGGATAACCGGCTGGTCTTTTCAACCTTTGTTGTGTTCCAATACTGCACGAATCATTGCAGTAGCGATTTCTTGTTCACTGGGAGAAGTGTTTTCCCATAGTTCGGTCAGCTCTTTGATTCTGCTGATTTCATTTTCCACCAGTACATCCTGCAATAGATAATCGGGAGATATTTTCAGTGCGTTGCAAATAACTATGAATACCGGCAGACTGGGCATTTTCGCACCACCTTCAATCTGTCTGAGATATGTTGCATTGATATTGCACAATTCTGAAAGTTTATCTGCGGTAAATCCTCTGTCTTTCCTGACCCTGTTGATACGTTTGCCTAACCCTTTTTCGTCCATAACCCTCACCTGTATTATAAGCTGTTAGCATTTATTTTATTCACTTTAAGACTATACTAACAATTGTGATTGCAATAGATTCTAAGGAAACGCTGATTAAATCAATATCATAGTTACCCCACACCGCTAAACGTG
>CAMWSA010000289.1 GCA_947176785.1 uncultured Lachnospiraceae bacterium | reverse complement strand
GCGATTTCTAATGGCTGGATACGTAACAGTTCAATGGGTTATCTGAACTGTTACAGTTGTTTTTAAGGAGTAAAGTAAATGAGTGTGTTTAACATAGTTGCATCCATGAATGAAAGTACAGTAGTATCTGAATATATCCCGGAAAGCAGACACTCTGACAGCTATCAGAGTGAAGCGGATTTGGAAAAAGAATTGATTCGCATGCTTATAGAACAGGGATATGAATATCTGCAAATCCATACAGAGACAGAGCTGATTGTTAATCTTCGTAAAAAGATAGAACAGCTTAATTCCTATAACTTTACAGATACAGAATGGAAACGCTTTTTTCATAAATACATAGCCAACGCCAATAAAGGAATTGTAGAAAAAACACGCACAATCCAAGAAGATGCAGTAAAGAATATGGAGCGTGATGATGGAAGTACGAAAAACATCACTCTCTTAGATAAAAAGAATATTCACAACAACCGTTTACAGGTACTTAATCAATATCAAGTGTCACAGAATGAGGGAGCAAAGTTTGATAATCGGTATGACGTGACAATTCTTGTAAATGGGTTTCCGCTTATTCATGTGGAATTGAAACGTAGGGGTGTTGCAATTCGAGAAGCATTTAATCAGATTAACCGTTACCAGCGTGACAGTTTTTGGGCAGGAAGCGGATTATATGAATATGTACAGATATTTGTTATTTCAAATGGAACGCACACAAAGTATTATTCTAATACCACACGTTTTGTCCATATTAAAGAGAAGAAAAAGAATACATATAAAGGTAAAAAGACCAGCAACAGTTTTGAATTTACTTCTTTTTGGGCAGATGCAAACAATAAAGTTATTTCGGATCTGGTAGACTTTACGAAAACATTTTTGTCAAAACATACAATTTTAAATGTATTGACAAAATACTGCGTATTTACTTCAGAAGAATTACTGCTTGTTATGCGTCCATATCAGATTGTCGCTGCAGAGAAAATATTGAACCGTATTGAAATTGCGACAAATTATAAGAAGTTGGGAACACTTGAAGCGGGTGGCTATGTTTGGCATACAACTGGAAGTGGTAAAACCTTAACATCATTTAAAACAGCGCAGTTGGCAAGCCAGCTTGAATTTGTGGATAAGGTGCTTTTTGTTGTTGACCGCAAAGACCTTGATTACCAGACTATGAAAGAGTATGACCGTTTTCAAAAAGGCGCCGCTAACAGCAATACTTCAACAGCTATTTTAAAGAAACAATTAGAGAATGATGATGCTAAAATTATTATTACCACGATTCAAAAGCTGGATCATTTTATCAGAAGAAATAAAGGGCATGAGGTATTCGATAAGCATATAGTTTTAGTATTTGATGAGTGCCATCGTTCCCAGTTTGGAGATATGCATACTGCCATTACTAAAAATTTTAAGAAATATCATATTTTTGGATTCACGGGGACACCAATCTTTGCGGACAATGCGGCTAGTGGAAAGAATATCAATTTACGCACGACACCGCAGGCATTTGGAGATAGGCTTCATACGTATACGATTGTAGATGCAATCAATGATGAAAATGTATTGCCGTTCCGTATAGACTATATTACGACAATCAAGAATAAGGGGGAAGGACAGGATAAGCAGGTATCGGCCATTGACACGGAGAAAGCGCTTTTAGAGCCACAGCGAATTACTGAAATTGTAAAGTACATTTTAGAACATTTTGACCAAAAGACAAAGAGAAACAAAGAAAGGTTTGACTTTTCTAAATTGATGAATGTACAGGAGGTAGCGAGCAGTCGGGCAAAGAGCAGAAACAAGGTGGAGGAAGTAAAAGAGTCTGTCCGTATGAAAGGTTTCAATTCTATATTTGCAGTGAGTTCCATAGATGCAGCAAAATTATATTATTCAGAATTTAAGAAGCAGATGGCAGATTTGCCGGAAACTGCACCAGCAGGACAACCGCATAGACTGAGAGTGGCAACGATATATAGCTATGGTGTAAATGAAGCAGAAAATGACGATTTTGTAGAGAATGAAAATTCAGAAAATACAGAGGGGCTTGATAAAAGTTCCAGAGATTTTCTTGAAATGGCGATTGATGATTATAACAAGATTTTTAAAACTAATTATGATACATCGAGTGATAAATTTCAAAACTACTATAAAGATGTTTCTCTTAGGATGAAAAACAGGGAAATTGACATATTGATTGTAGTCAATATGTTCCTTACAGGATTTGATGCAACTACTTTGAATACTTTGTGGGTGGATAAAAATTTGAAATATCATGGATTATTACAGGCATTTTCGAGGACAAACCGTATCCTTAATTCTGTAAAGACTTTTGGTAATATCATATGCTTTCGTAATCTGGAGGAAGAAACAAATAATGCGATTGCACTTTTTGGGGACAAAGAGGCTGGGAGTGTTGTTCTTTTGAAGAATTTTGAAAGTTATTATAATGGGTATGACGAGGATGGAAAGCATTTTGAAGGTTATGTTGAATTGATAGATAGATTGCTAACCCTGTTTCCGCTAGGAATACCATTTGGCGGGGATAAGGCAGAGAAAGAGTTTATTATGCTTTATGGGGCAATCCTCAGAATGAAGAATATTCTTTCCACTTTTGATAATTTTCAGGGAAAGGAAATCTTGTCTGAGAGGGATTTCCAAGACTATCAAAGTGAATATATTGACCTTTATGAGAAATATAAATCAAAATCAAATGAAAAGAAAGAGAATATCAATGATGATATAGTGTTTGAAATTGAGCTTGTGAAACAGGTGGAAATTAATATTGACTATATCCTTTTATTGGTAAAGAAGTATCAGCAGGAAGGTGACCAAAATAAAGAGATTGTTGTAACGATTGAAGAGGCGGTTAATTCCAGTATGAACCTGCGCAGTAAAATAGAGTTGATTAGGAATTTTTTGTCAAGGATCAATGTGCAAACCGAAGTGGATGGAGATTGGAAAAAGTTTGTGGACGAGCAGAGAGAGAATGACCTTGAGATTATCATTCGTGAAGAAAAACTAAAAGCAGAAGAAACACATAAATTTATAGATAATTCATTTCGGGACGGTGTGTTGAAAACAACAGGAACGGATATTGATGTGATTATGCCGGCAGTGTCACGGTTTGGTGGAGGTAACAGGGCAGAGAAAAAGAAAAGGGTTATTGACAGGTTGATGGCTTATTATGAGAAATATATGGAGCTTATAAGTATGAGATAGGAGAAGAGGGATATGTGTCAGGAAGAAGGCGGTTATTATGCAATTAAAGGCTTTTTATATCAGTATGATAAGGCTATTTTAGAAATATTGTTGAGAGATGAAGGAGTACCCGTATATATAGAACGGTTTCAGGATATAGATTGTGAAAATTATGTTCTTCAAGTTAAGCATAGGGAGGCGGCAGATTATTCAGCATCAAAAATAAGGGAACCAATTATAAAACTATTTGATACATTTGTAAATGATATGTCAAAGAAGTTTTGTCTATATGCTTATTTTAGGAATCAGAAGCCACATAGTATAAAATATAAAACTGTTCAAGAACTAAAATATATATTGAAGTATAGGGATAAGGAAAAAAACGAAAATCTGCAGAGCAAATATAAAAACGAACAAATGGAATCATTTATTAAGAATTTTACGTACGGAGCCGGTAAATCCAGATGGATGTTTCGGTTTTTTAATTCTGTTGAAAATATTAGTAATGAAAAGATACAAAAAATTTGGGGACACATTTTGGCTGGTGAAATAAAGCTGAAATATATCCATGGATTTTAAGCGTGTTTGTGACAGAAGAATATCGTGAACATAAGATTACAGACGGGGCGATATTTAAAATATCCCGGAAAGCTGTGGCAAATTTGCTTTGATTTTCGTAGCCGGCCTGACTGGCAATCTCTGTTATGGTGTATTGCGTCTGCCGAAGTAAAATAGCGGCCTGTTTCATGCGGTATTCTTTCATGCAGGTTCTGATCGGCTGTCAGTAGATCCCTTTGAACATGGACTTTAGTGAGGCCGTGTTGATCAGGTACTCTTAGACCGTTCTTCAATCGTAAGGCGCTCCTGCAAGGCAGAAACCAGTCTTTTGTGGATTTGTCTGACTATCTCCACATGGGGAGAGGTATATTGTTCTCTTTGCTTTTCCATTGTCACATCTATCATGGAAAGGAATAGGATAAGTTCCTGTACCTTTAACTTATAATAGGATTTTTGAAGGCAATCCGGCACAGAGTACAATTCGGAGAAGATATGTTCAATCCTGTCTTTGGCCCGCATAATAAAATAACTTTCACCGGCACAAAATTTTTCTTTTAGCTTTTAATGTCAATGCCGCTTTCTGATAATATTTCCGGCGGATGCTGTGTTACATAATCCGGATGGATGATCACAGAGATTCCACGGTAATGCTTTAACGGAAATGTCAGTTTTGGAGCACAGTTATCCATAGTGTGAATAGACAGATCTCCTTCGCCGGGACAGAGGCAGGATCCATCTGACAAACGGCTGCATTCCCGTCCCTCGCGGCAATTGAAAAAGCGCAGCCCTATATTTTTTATCCGGGCTGCGCCTGGTACAGCATTACAGAAATAGCATTGAGCCAGAACTGTATACAGACAGAATTAAGGGTTCCAGATACAGTTCGGGCGTCCGGTTACAGTTTTTCATAGGAAACCAGCTGGCTGACTGGAATACGCTGGGTATCAAAACGATGGATATCACCAGGACGTTCATCGGAATAACCGATCGCCAGAATGTTCACCGGTTCCAAGTAAGCAGGAAGTTTAAACTCTTTAAGTAGTATGTCTGGCTTGAAATAGCAGATCCACACAGAGCCAAGTCCAAGTTCTGTAGCCTGAATCATCATGTGATCCGTCAGGATAGAGGCATCAATGTCACCGGTCTGCTTTTTGTCAAAGGGACGTACCCATGCTTGATTGTGATCGGCGCAGACAATAATTGCCAGCGGCGCACCATAGATATTTGCTGACTTTCCAATTTTAGAAAGTCCTTCTTCACTTTGAACAACAATCAGATGAACCGGCTGAAGATTCGCTGCGGTGGGAGCTACATGAGCGGCCTCCAAAATTTTTTCCAGTTTTTCAGCTTCCACGGGCTGCCTGGTATAGCTGCGTACAGAGCAGCGCTTTTTAGCAATACTTAAAAAATCCATAGTATCAAATCCTTTCTTCATAATAAGGGCCAAAAGGCTGTATATGGT
>CAMWSA010000288.1 GCA_947176785.1 uncultured Lachnospiraceae bacterium | reverse complement strand
GGGTAAACCCTGTGGCACGGACTTTCGGTAAGGCTCCTGACGGGTTTCCTGAAATCCAATCGAGCAGGAGTTTATCATATGGAAGCAAAAAAACAGGCAGAATATGATGCCGATCTATATCTGCGCCTGTCCCATGAGGACGGGGACAAGGCGGAAAGCGACAGCATTGCCAATCAGCGGGAGCTGCTGATGGATTATCTTTCCTCCCACCCGGAGATACGGCTCCATGAGGTGAGGACGGATGACGGGTATTCCGGGGTCAACTATGACCGTCCGGGGTTCATACAGATGATGGAGGCAGTGAAAGCGGGGGAGATCAACTGTATCATTGTGAAAGACTTCTCCCGTCTGGGAAGGAATTTTATTGAAACAGGAAAATATATTGAAAAGATATTCCCGTTCATGGGGGTGCGGTTCATTTCGGTGAACGATGATTATGACAGCGCAAGGCCTAGGACTTCTTCCGACAACCTGATCGTGCCGGTGAAGAACCTGATGAACGATGCGTACTGCAGGGATATTTCCATCAAGATCCGCAGCCATCTGGATATCAAGCGGAAGAAAGGCCAGTGCATCGCCCCCTTTGCGGTGTACGGTTATCAGAAGGACGAAGAAAACAAGAACCATCTGGTGATAGACGAGGAACCGGCTGCCGTTGTGAGGGAGATATTCAAAAAGAAACTGGAGGGATATTCCGCACAGGCGATTGCAGACTGGCTCAACGGGGAGGATATCCTTTCCCCCATGGAATATAAACAGGCCCAGGGCAGCCGGTATGCCAGTGCCTTTAAAAAGAATGACCGGGCAAGCTGGACGGCAGTGGCAGTGTTCCGCATCCTGAAAAATCCCGTTTATATGGGCACACTGGTGCAGGGGAAGCGCAGCACGCCCAATTATAAAGTAAAGAAACTGTTTGACGTGCCGGAGGAAAAGTGGGTGAGGGTGCCGGACAGCCATGAGCCGATTGTCAGCCGCGAAACCTTTGAAAGCGTGGCGGCGCTGCTCATGTCGGATACCCGCACAGCGCCCAGCCGGGATACGGTGTTTCCGCTTTCCGGCCTGGTTTATTGCGGGGACTGTGGGAGCAGTATGATCCGCAAGAACAACTCCCGTGCGGATAAACCCTATATTTACTATGTCTGTTCCGGCCATAAGAACCGGGAAGGGTGCAGGAGCAGCCACAGTATCCGTGACAAGGCTCTGGAGCAGGCAGTCCTTGGGGCCCTGCAGGAGCATATCGCATCTGTTCTGGATATTGAGGACACCCTGGGGCAGATTGCCCGGCTGCCTTATACTGCGCGGGCAGTGAAAAAGGCGGACGGCAGGGTACAGGCAAAACAGCAGGAAGTGGAAAAATACCGGCGGTATAAGATGAAGCTCCATGAGGACTATGCAGACGGCATCCTGTCCCGTGAGGATTATACCGCCTTTGGCAAACGATACGATGCTAAGATCAGCGAAGCAGAAAAGACTGTGCAGGCCCTGGAAACGGAGATTGAGAACCTTGTAAACGGGAATACCGGAGAACAGGAATGGATTGAGCATTTTAAGGAATACCGGAATATCCGGGAGCTGACACGGAAGCTGGCAGTGGCGCTCATTGAGCGGATTGAAGTCTATGAGGGGAAACGGATACATATCCTCTTCCGGTTCCAGATGGAGTATGACAGTGCCAGGATATTGACAGGAAATACAGCAGTTCAGGAAGAAGCAGCGTTCCGGGGCATAACAGTACTCCGAAAGGAGGTGCTGTAGGATGGCAAGAATAAGCAGGAAACAGCACAAAAGGTTTTCAGGCGGGATGGGAAAAACCCGGAAAGGAACCGGCCTGCAGACCGCCATGGAAAAGGTCTGCCAGACGGCGCTCTATGTCCGGTTGTCAGTCCTTGACAGCGGAAAAAAGGACAGCGATACCGTGGAGACCCAGGAAGCGCTGCTGCGTCAGTTCCTTGAAGGAAAGCCCGGTTTCTCTATTTTTGACGTCTATGTAGACAACGGGGAAACAGGCGTAGACTTTAAAAGGGATGGATTTGAGCGGCTGATGGAGGATGTCCGGGCAGGACGGATAGACTGCATCGTTGTCAAGGACCTGTCCCGGTTTGGGAGGAATTATATTGAGGCGGGCGAATATCTGGAAAAGGTATTTCCCTTTCTGGGCGTCCGTTTCATAGCGGTAAATGACGGCTATGACAGTGCGGACCCGGCATCGGCGGACGGGCTTTCCCTCCACCTGAAAAACCTTGTAAATGACGTATATGCCCGTGACATCTCCGCAAAGATCAGCCCGGCCCTGCGCGGAAAGCAGATGCGGGGCGAGTTTATCGGCACATGGGCGGCTTACGGGTACATAAAGTCCAGGGAGGATAAGCACAAAATTGTGGTTGACCCAAATACTGCGCCGGTAGTGCGTGACATTTTTGCCTGGAGGCTGGAGGGAACCAGCTACCAGAAAATCGCGCGGAGGCTGACAAAACAGGGTATCCCGTCCCCCGGTCAGTACCGGTATATGCAGGGGATTGTGAAGGACAGGAGGTTTGCAGACAGCCCATGGCGGATAGAGACGGTGAAACAGATTCTTGCCAACGAGGTCTATCTGGGCCATATGGTACAGGGCAGGAAACGGGAATCCCTGTTCCAGGGGCAGAAGCAGAAATTCCTTCCACGGGAAGAGTGGTTCATTGTCAGGAACACCCACGAGGCTGTCATAGACCAGAAAACCTTTGATGAAGTGCAGAAGCTGAACAGCCTGAAAAAGCAGGAATACTGGCAGAAACAGGAGCGGTTTTCCGGTGTGGAGAATACCGAGAACATTTTAAAAGGGCTTGTATACTGCGGTGACTGTGGGACAAAGCTGGTGCGGTATAAAAATATACGGGAGAACAAACGGAAGAAACCGCAGCTTCATATCTGGTACAATTATATCTGCCCCATTCATGCAGGCAATCAGGATTTATGCGGGTTTGGAACGATCCGGGAACTGGAACTTCTGGATACGGTATCCGGGGCTGTGAACGTACAGGTAAGCCTTGCGGAAGAAATGGAAAGGAAGGCATCTTCGCTGCGTTTTGAAAGCCCTGCCCGGCAGGAACGGGAGCGGCTGGAGATACAGATCAGCGAGGCAGAGTCAGAACTAAGGAGGACAAAAAGGCACAGGGAAAGCCTGTATGACGATTACGCAGACCGCCTGATGAGCGAGAGGGATTATATCTATGCCCAGAACCGGTACAAAGAGAAAGAGGCGGCCCTGCAGGAGAGGCTGTCGGAACTGAAACGCTCCTGCCAGTCCATCCATGAGGAAGAACCATCAGAAAACCCCTGGATGAAAACCATGCTCCGGTTTCGGGGGCAGACCGGACTGACACGGGAAATGGCAGCGGCTTTGATTGAAAAGATTATCATTTACAGCAGCACCGCTGTAAAGATTGAGTTCCGATTTTCCGATGCCTTCCGGCAGTTAGAGGAAACGCTGTCCGGAAAGCAGGAGGAAACGGCATGAGCGGGTACAGCCTCCTTATCCTGTATCTGCGTATTTCCGTTGAGGATATGGATCATAATGGGGAGGATAAGGACGAGAGCAACAGCATTGTCAACCAGAGGGAACTGTTAAGGAGATATGTGGAGGACACCCCGGAACTGGGCAGATACCAGGTCATGGAGCTGTGTGACGATGGCTATTCCGGAACCAGTATGGAACGTCCGGGGATGGAGAAGCTCTTGGATATGGCGAAGAAGGGACAGGTAGGATGCATCCTTGTCAAGGATTTTTCCAGGTTCGGCAGGGACTATCTGACGGTGAGTGATTATGTTGACCAGATTTTCCCCTTTATGGGAATCCGCTTTATCTCCATCAATGACAATTATGACAGCGCAAAATGCAACGGCGCTACCAGCGGGGTTGAGATTGCTTTCCGCAATGTAATCTATGGTTATTACAGCCAGGATTTATCTGTAAAAGTCAGGAGCGGAAAACGGACGAAGGCCCAGAGCGGAAAGTTTATGAGTCCCTTTGCCCCCATCGGCTATCAGAAGGCACCGGAAAACAGGAACCAGCTGGTGGTGGAGCCGGAGGGCGCCGCCATTGTGCGGAGGATTTTCCGGATGGCAGGGGAGGGCATGAGCGTCATGCAGATCCTGCGGGTGCTGAACCGGGAAAGAATCCCCACACCAAGCCAGCTGAAAAACAGGCAAGGGGAGTTTCATAAATGGTGGGTTGGCGTTGGGGACAATAAAGTGTGGGACGGAAGCATTGTGGTGAACATCCTGCGTGACGAAAGGTATCTGGGGAAGAATGTCTACGGAAAGCATTACCGTCCGGTGGTTGGAGATTACCGGACAAAGAAAAGCAGCCGGGAGGAATGGGTCATCGTGGAGGACTGCCATGAGGCTATCCTTTCCAGGGAAGAATTTATGGCAGCCCAGAAAATTTTGAGGGAGCAGGAAGGGCGGAAACAGGTTTCTTTCACAACCTATCTGTTCAGCGGGAAGATCCGCTGTGCAGACTGCCAGTATGCCCTTCACAGAGTTAAGACTCCCACACCCAGATACTATTGCATTACCAGACGCCGGGCGGAGGACTGCCGGTGCATGAAAGGACATTTGAAGGAATCCGAACTTGCAGAGGCGGTGTTTGCAGCGGTGAAGGTTTATATGGAAGCCCTTCTTGACAGACAGGAACTGAAGAAAAAGGCAGAGGACAGCGGGCGGATACCGGTTCTGCGAAAACAGCTGGCTGCCCTGCAGGGCAGCGTGAAAGAATGCCAGGAGCGGAAAGCAAGGCTTTATGAACAGCTGGCGGACGAAGAAATCAGCCGGGAGACTTTTAAGAGCAGGCAGGCAGATCTTTCCCACAGGCAGGTAGAAGCGCAGGAGGATCAGGAACGGTTGGAGGAAGAACTGGCGAAGCTGGAGCATCTTGTATCGTCCGGCCAGGTGGAAGAGCAGACATTGGAGAGATATCTGGGCATGGAGGAACTGACACGGGAGATGGTGGAGGCTTTTATAGATTGTATTTATGTGTATGATGATAAGTCCATACATATCCAGTGGAGGTTTGAGAATGGAATGAAAGGGTAAGGCACAAGGGTGTCCCTGGAATGATAGGGATGCCTGTGCAAATAATGAAAAAAGAGATTTGTGCCAGTGTTAAGGATATGATTGGAATTGTCTGAATTTTTAAAGAGCTAACAGCCACCTGAAATGATAGCTGTTTTATCCCCAAAATGACAAAAAGCACTTTTTATTGTAGAAAAATATGTTACAATGTAATATATCTAGGAC
>CAMWSA010000287.1 GCA_947176785.1 uncultured Lachnospiraceae bacterium | reverse complement strand
ATTTTTGCCATTGATATGACCTCCCATATAGTGAATTTATTATAAATAGCAACAAAACATTGTTTGATGCCACCATAAACAAGCCCAATTACTTTTTTATTTTTCTGACAATCCCCTGCATCATCTGAACCATTTTGCCTTCATCTTCCTTATCTTCGATAAGACGGTTAATTATCATATCATGCAGTATATAATCTTCCATCAGATAAATGTGGCTTGCATCTTCTGTGTAAAACGCATCTTTATCTATTTCAGCAGAATAACCATACAGCAGTTTTTTTCCGTCTGCCGAAAGAATGAACCAATGCATATTGTCCGGCATATTGTGTATTTTACTGTTAAAATGCTTTTCAATTCCCTCCATAGGATTTTTAATATCATGGCTGATTCCCAAAACATTACATCCCCGATTTTTACATTCCTCCAATTCCGGTAAAAGCAGTTCATACATCTGACTCCACATTGAAATAATCACATATTGACCTGCTTCTTTTATAAGCTGTCTGCAATAGGCTGTTATATTTTCCTTCCCCTTCACCGTAAAAACATAAATATCCTGTTTCTTTTCCTCTGCCTCTAACTCTTTGAGATCATTCCTTACTTGTTCGTAATCGCTTTCCCATTCCTTTTTAATTCTCTCCAAAAATATTTTGCTTGGCACAGGCGTATAAATTTTTACATTTTCACTGCTTTCCTCAACCATAGCAAGTCCGGCTTTTGTAATGGATTCCAAAACATCATAAATCCTTGCCCTCGGTATGCCGGATTCCTTGCTTATTTTATATGCATTTGCTGTTCCGACTTTTAACAGACTTGCATATGCCTTTGCCTCATACAGATTCAATCCAAACTTTTGTAATTTATCAAGCATTGCATCTTTCATTCTATATTTTTCCTTTCATATTCCCAAATTCATTAACAGTATAAAATGTGTCGTTCTTACAGCTAATTTATATAATTCCTGTGTTGCGATAGTAACTACTATAATGGTAACTATATCACTTTTATGGTTATCTGTCAATAACTGTCCATTTTTTCCACAAAACACCTCCAATCTTGGAGTTACTCAGGTATTTCCTGCTGTTTTGCCAATCCTATTTTTGTTACATCTATTTAGGCATGAAGCGAGGCATTCCCTGGGAATCCCGGGAAAATGAAAAGGATCTGGAACAGGGCTCCCGGATTTGCCGGTTAAGTATTTTTGAATAAAAAAGTATTGGTAAAAACCCCCCTTGACAGTCTCCAAATACATGTTATAATGGCATTATTCAAGGCAGGGAGCCGCCGGGCGGTTTCCCCGCCATAGCAAATACAGACAAAAAGGCATCGACGAGGAGAAGTACATACGTTTCCGGATGGACAGAGAGAAAGTGGCCGGTGAGAACTTTCGTGAAGGGCGTATGGAAGTGACCTTTGAGCTTTGGGCCGAACAGGATATGCTTAGTAGGTTCCAACGGAGATCCCCACCGTTATCAGGGGGAGCAATATCGGAGGATCACTGCAGTCCCGCCACTCTCCCGGACGGAAACGGCCCCGGGGACGGTATAGTGGATTTTCCCGTATTGTAAGGAGTGCAGAAGTATTTCTGAATTTAGGTGGTACCACGGACATGTTGTTCGCCCTAAGCATTGGCTTAGGGCGATTTTTTTGTCTGATTTGTTAAAATCATTTATCAGCATATTCCCGGAAAACACACGGATGAAGGCTCGGACGCCCGAAGCGACCGAATATGCATTACCAGCCTGTGGGTTGGGTAGGGGATATGCGGGATTCTTATAGTAAACGACATAACAAATTTCTACTTTCAGTCCTTGCGAAAACCATATACGCAAGTTTTCGCAAGGCTTCAAGTGAAATTTCTAATGTCGTTGACCATAACAAGGAGGTATCCATATGGATCAGAAGTATGACTTTCGGAAAATCGAAACCGAACTGGAACAAATGTGGGCTAAACAGGGCATCTACAAGTACCAACACGGGAAAAGAGGCCCCATTTTTTCCATCGACACCCCGCCCCCAACGGTGAGCGGAAAGCTGCACATCGGCCACGTTTTTTCCTACACCCAGGCGGAGATGATCGCCAGGTTTAAGCGGATGCAGGGCTATGATGTGTTTTACCCCTTCGGCTTTGACGACAACGGTCTGCCCACGGAGCGTCTGGTGGAGAGGGACGGGAAAATACGGGCCCACATGCTGCCCAGAAGCGTCTTTCGGGAGAAATGCCTGGAAACCGTGGAGCGCTACGAAGAGGAATTCCGCAGGCTGTGGCAGCGGCTGGGATTCAGCGTGGACTGGAGCCTGCAATACCAGACCATATCGGACCGGGCCCAGAAGGTATCTCAGCAATCCTTTATCGAGCTGGCAAAGAGCCACAGGGCTTATATGAAAGAATCCCCTGTGCTGTGGTGTACGGAATGCCGCACCTCCATCGCCCAGGCGGAACTGGAGACCAGGGAATGCGATACCACCTTCAACTATCTGTCCTTTGAAACGCCCCTGGGGAGCCTGCCCATCGCCACCACCAGGCCGGAGCTGCTGGCGGGCTGCGTGTGCATTTTTGTCCATCCGGAGGATGCCAGATACCGCAGCTTCCTGGGGCAGCAGGCCACGGTTCCCCTGTATGGCTTTCAGATCCCCGTTCTGGCGGAGGAGACCGTGGCCACGGACAAGGGAACCGGTGCCGTCATGTGTGCCACCTTTGGGGACTCCGCCGATATGGAGTGGTATCAGAAGCACAATCTGCCCTACAAAAAGATCATCCTGCCGGAGGGCAGGATTCAGGAGGACGTGGCCTTTATCGGCGGCATGAAAATAAGGGAAGCCAGGGTTCACATCATAGAACTTTTGCGGGATAAAGGGCTGCTGGAAAAGCAGGAGGCCCTATGCCACATGGTTGCCATCCATGAGCGCTGCGGAAAGGATGTGGAATTCATCCCCTCCAGGCAATGGTATATCGACGTATTGTCCGAAAAGGAGCGCTTCCTGAAAGCCGCGGACCAGATCCGCTGGCACCCGGAGCATATGAAAAACCGCTAC
Source organism: uncultured Lachnospiraceae bacterium (assembly GCA_947176785.1). Classification (GTDB taxonomy): domain Bacteria; phylum Bacillota; class Clostridia; order Lachnospirales; family Lachnospiraceae; genus Acetatifactor. The sequence continues at coordinate 2,245 of CAMWSA010000287.1, read as the reverse complement.
CGGATATGGGTGGAAAACCTGAAATGGGACTGGTGTATCTCCCGGCAGAGGTATTTTGGAGTGCCCTTCCCGGTATGGTACTGCCGGGACTGCCAGAAGCCCCTCTTCGCGGAGGAGTCCCAGCTGCCGGTAAATCCTCTGGAAAGCCAGCCGCTGCGGCCCTGCGACTGCGGCTGCAGCAGCTTTGTGCCGGAGGAAGCGGTTTTCGACACCTGGGCCACCTCCTCCGTAACTCCGCTGATCAACGCAGTATCCTGGGAAAAAGCAGATACTTCCGAAAGGAAGCTTTCCAAAAGCTTATCCGGAGACTTATCGGGAGATTCTTCCGGAGCTTCGTCTTCCGATAAAACTCCCGGCTTCCTGCCCATGGGCATGAGATCCCAGGCCCATGAGATCATCCGCACCTGGGCATTTTATACCATAGTAAAGAGCCTGTACCACACGGGGCAGATCCCCTGGCGGGACATCATGATCAGCGGCTTTGTGCTGGCGAAGCCCGGCGAAAAGATCAGCAAGTCCAAAAACAATGCCGGCAGTTCCCCCCTGGCCCTGATCGAGGCCCACTCCGCCGATGCCATCCGCTACTGGGCGGCAAACAGCAGGCTGGGCACAGACACCTTTTTCAGCGAGGAGGAACTGAGGCTCTCCAAACGCTTCCTGAACAAATTGTACAATGCCGCCAGATTCGTCGTCCTGCAGCTGGAGGATTTCACAAAACCCGCGCTGTATGACGAGGCCGGGCTGCTGCCTGTGGACAGATGGATTTTGCAGCGGGTCAACGAAACCACCCTGAAAGCTGCCCGGCTGCTGGAGGACTATGAGATCGGCCAGGCCAGGCATGAGATCGACAATCTGTTCTGGAGGGATTTCTGTGATTACTATATTGAAATTGTAAAGGAAAGGCTGTACCAGCCAAAGAAACATGGTGCCGACCAGAGATATTCCGGGCAGATCGCTGTGTACTACGGCCTTCTGGGGATATTGAAGCTGTACGCCATCTACACCCCCTATATGACAGAGTATATTTATCAGGATTTTTACAGGAAATACGAGAAGGCAATTTCCCTGCACCAGACGCTGTGGGCCACCGGGCAGGTGCAGGAAAACTGCCTTGCGTTCGGGACGCATCTGGAAAATGTCATCGCCCGGGTGCGAAAGGATAAATCGGAAAAACAGATGTCCATGAAAGACCCCATCCCGGAACTGGTCATCTCCTGTCCGGCAGGACTTAAGGAGTTCTATGAAAAATCTCTGGGGGATATCCTGGCCTGCACCGGGGCCGGGAGGATTGTACTTCAGGATCAGACCGGTTAAGCCTGTCCGCCCTCGCCCCATCCGTCCCAGCAGGGTATTCGGAGTCTTGGCAGGCCGCAGCCAATGGGTTAGACTCATGTCGGGACTAACCCATTGGCTGCGGCAAAGGAGACAATGCAATGCAAAAATTTTGTCATTGAGTGCCTAAGAAGACACCGGCAGTTCCGCCGCAAAAACATTTTTCCCGTCTCTGCGGCAGTAGCTGACGCTCCCCCCATGCTTCTCCACAATAATCCTGGAGATCGCCAGGCCCAGGCCGGTTCCGCCATCGGTCTTTCTGGAGGAATCCCCCCGGGAGAAAGCATGTTACACAAGGGCAACCTGTGCCGTGCAGGAAAGAAAATTTAATCGGTTGTGCGTATAAAATGCTGATTTACTTGCTTTTTTTCTCCTTATTGAGCCTTATCAATGCGACGATTAGTTCAATAATTCCTCCACCTGGCCAAATAATACCCATCGTAGAGTTTTTTATTACAAAGAACCATAATAACGATCCAAGAACGCATGCAATAGCCAAGTACAGAAGCCCGGTAGTTTTCATAAAGTATTCCTCCCACAAACGTCAATTCCTATACTTGCTTATACAATATTTGTCTGCTGCCTGCAACGTATTTTTATACTCGTTTTCCATGGGGACACAAATAGCTAATGGGTATAAAATTCAGAAAGGGAAAGATTTATTTATGAACAGTCCCTTACTGTACCGCCAGGTTCGAGTACCCCATCAGGCTCTCGTCCACTGCGCGGGCGGCCTCCCGGCCCTCCCGGATGGCCCACACCACCAGGGACTGGCCCCGGTGCATATCCCCGGCTACGAACACGTTCTCCACGCTGGTTTGGTACTGTCCCGGCGCTGTCTTCACATTGGTACGCTCATTCCTCTCCACGCCAAAAGCCTCCGCCACATAGTCCTGACAGCCCAGAAAACCCG
>CAMWSA010000286.1 GCA_947176785.1 uncultured Lachnospiraceae bacterium | reverse complement strand
ATCTTTTATTGACACGAAACTCCCCATGCATTATACTTGAAAGAAAAGTTTCCACCCCCGGAGGCAGTCTATGAACACCATCCATTTTATCGGCTACAGCGCCGTACATCCATCTGATTTCCACTTTGAGACGACCACCGCGCCAGGGCAGTATACCCTGCTGCTGGTGTCCACCCCGGTACAGTTCCTGGCAGGCGGGCAGTGGCTGGAATATCCCGAGGGGACGGCCATGCTCTATGCTCCGGGGCAGCACATCTGCTACCGGGCCTGTGGGGAAACTTATCAAAACGACTGGATGCGCTTTACTTCGGACGATCCCCTTGTGACACAGTTCCCGCTTCCGGGAATACCTTTTCCCGTATCCGACACGGCATATTGCCACAATCTGATCAAGCTTCTGACCTGGGAAGCCTCCCTCTCCTCGGATGACAGCGACCAGATCATTTCCAATCTGTTAAAGGCACTGTTTCTGCGGTTGCGGCAGGATACCGCCCGCCGGGAGACATCGGCCCATGCATCCCGGCTGCTCCAGCTCCATAAGAAAATCTACAACAGCCCCCACCTGCCCTGGAATATCCGCTCCATGGCCGACGAGCTTCATCTCAGTGCCGGTTACCTGCAAATCCTGTACAAAAAGACCTTCGGCGTCTCCTGCATGGATGATGTGATTGCCAGCCGGATCCGCATGGCCCGGGAACAGCTGGCCTACACGGATAAGCCCGTAGCCGAAATTGCCGATGCCTGCGGCTACCGCAATGTGGAACATTTCTGCCGCCAATTCCGGCAGCAGACCGGGTTTACCCCCGGTGCCTTCCGCCGCAGTGTCCCGAGCGCCCTCCCGCAAAATAATGTAAGTGCCCCAGGTGCCTCCCTGCTCCATAACGCGAGTGTCCCGGATGCCTCCCTGCTCCATAACGGGATGAAACACGCCAAAAAAGAGACCCCTCCGAAAGCTTCTCCCGAAGATGCCTCTTTTCTCAAACACGCCAGCCCCTTTTCCGGTATGCCGCACTATAACGTGGCAGGCTCCGACCTGCCGTCTGACGTCCTGGATTCTGAGGGAAATATCCTTCCTCCCCATAAGCCGGAATTCTGATGCCCTGCCGCGCACCGTTCATGTTCCATTCAGAGGGCCAGGGCTCATTGTACCGCAGGCAGAGCGGGCACTACCTGATCACCAGCCTGGTTTTTACCCGCCGGCAGTTCTCCCGCAGATCCATCTCCTCGGTCATATCCAGCACAGGTGCCCCGTCAATGTCAAAATGTACCCGGCGGATGCCGCTGCTGCGCACACCCTCCACGCCCGGCCGGGCGTGATAAGTGTTCCAGACCGTCCCCTCCGGATCTTCCACATAGGCATTGTGCCCGGTCCCGTATTCCCCTTCCACACTGCGGGAGGTCAGGATCGGGTAATTGTTTTTGCGCCAGTTCTCACGCCGCAGCAGATCCTTTCCCCGCTCTATTACCAGGTAACTCACCACATAGGAGGTGTCCACCGCCGCCGCGGAAAAGGTTACATACAGCATATCCCCCGCAGGAAGCGCGAAAGGCCCCTCCTCCACAAAGGTATGGTTGTTGGCCCATCCATAATCCGGCCTGGACAGCACTACCGGGTCCGATGCCAGCCTCCAGGGTTCCTGCGCGTCCAGCTTCGCGATATACAGCCAGGCCCCCAGATCCTTCGGCAGGAATTCCCGCTGGGACCAGATTACATAATATTCCCCCTCCCAGAAAAAGCAGGTCATATCCAGAGAGATGGTCTTGCCCGCCTGACACAGTTCGCTGCCATCCGCTTTCACGATTCTCCTGGGAGCGGACCAATCCTCCCGGCAGGCAGGGCTGCCGCCCTCCCGCAGTGCCATGATATGGCTTTCCTCCTCGTAGAAGGGCCCCGGCGTGGCGGCGTGAAAAATATACAGCCTCCCCCCGATCTCATGAAATTCCGGCGCCCACAGCAGCCCCCCGATCCCCTCATAGGTGCCGGAATCCAGCAGCAGCACCTCCTGCGCCTCCGCCAGGCCCTCCAGAGTGTCCGCTTCCCGGATATACAGCGTATGATTGTCGTCCGCATCGTTGGTGGCAATAAAATAATATTTTCCCTCCCATCGGGTCACACAGGGATCGGCACGATTAAACGCCACGGGAAAAGGAAAACAGGGGCGGTAAATTTCTCCCTCTATCACATGGCTGCCCTTTTGGGAAAGATCCAAATTTGCCAGATGCCAGTCCACCCGCTTCCTGCAGAAGGTTCCGTCGCTATAACGCGCAATTGCCTGCTGCCCGCCCAGGGCCTGCTCCACACGCTCCCTCCGCTGTCCCTCATCCGCACAATCCCCCAGATTTATCTCAATCTCCCCGGGCACCTCCACACAGGTGTTGACCGGCGTCAACAGCTTGCAACGCAGATACCATGCCTCCTGTTCCCCGATTTCCACCACACAGCATGGCTCTGCGCCCTCTATGCCGCGCGCCTCCCACCGATATCTGTCCTCTGCCGCCCTGGGAGTATCCCCCAGCATGTTTTCCCTGTTGCCCGGGTCCATAATACAAGTCAGCAGCGGCTCGCAGCCGCTTTCGATCCTGTCGTCCTCCCCGGCGCACTCCTGCATTAAAGACAGGGGATACAATGCCTGGTAACAACAGCCGGACCGATCCCCCCAGCACAGCAGATAGCAGTTCCTCTTCCTGTCATACTCTGCCTTCACCCAATCCACATACTGCTCCCCCAGTGTCAGCAGCCCCAGTTCCCGATAGGCCACCAGATCCCGGGTCGTCCACAGCAGGATGCTTCCCCGGCTGGTGTCATCGTCCTCCCCGTCACCGCAAACACGCACTGCCGCCACTCCATAGCCGCCGTCCTTCAGCGGGAAAACCCAGGGGTTCTTCAGACTCATGGGATTGAGAGAACCATCCGCATTCTCTGTCGCCAGGGCAAACAGTACGCCGCTGTTATGATTCAGGGGCCGGAAAAGGTCTCCCTCCTGCAGCGCCAGATGCATACTGTATGCCAGCTTTGGATCGTATAGCACATTGTCTATGGGTTTCCTGGTATAACACAATAATCTGCTCATAATTCGCCCTTTCTATTTATATAGGAATGGTTGGATTTTCCTTCCTGTGTGTCATATGTCGCCCGATTATAGTCATGTGACGCACCGAATTGGAAATCATAATGTCCGTTATTACTCACGAGCGGTTCGTTTTTTCTTCCTGCACGTCACATATTGCCCGATTATGCAGCATGGGGCGTACAGGAATGGGATAATCTCAGCGCTCGTAAGTATAGCATATGTTCCGCAAGCTTCCGCCCTCTCAGTCCCACCGGATCATGAGGTTGTACAGGCCGCTGCGGATGGCCTGGCTGTCATGGTCTGCACCGGGCACCTCGTACCACAGATGCTCCACCTGGTTATGCTCCAGAATGCGGTGATAACTCTCCGGGAATTTGCCCACCACGCCGTCCCGTGTGCCGCAGCAGACCATCAGCAGCTTTGGCGTCTGCGAACCCTGCGCAAAGCAAAGCTCCTCCTCCTTAAGCTGGCCCGGATGGGACATGGCCCAGTCCCTGGCCGGGGTCAGCCCCGGTGCCGGGGATATGGCTCCCACATATCCGAACAGGTCCGGCCTGTTGATACCGATATACAACGTCTCCCTGCCCCCCATGGAAAAACCCAGGATCCCCCGGCTCTCCCGGTCCGCCGACACAGAATAGCGGCTCTCAATACAGGGAATCAGGTCGGCTGTCAGATCATTGATAAAGTTGTCATAGGGTGCCACCGCCTCATCGCTGAACCCGGGCTTTAAGTCGGGGTCCGAGGTGGCGTACATATCCGGGAATACCACGATCACTTCCCTGGCCCGGCCCTCTGCGCTGAGATTACCCAGGATCTCCATAATGGCATTGTTCGTATCATTAATAAGGGAGTACTCGTCCCCGAAGATGCCATGCAGAAAATACAGCGCCGCATACTGCTTCCCCGGGTCATACCCCGCAGGCAGCAGTACGTTGGCCCCCCGCTCAAGCCCCGTGGTTTCCGAGTGGTAGGTGATGTGTTCCACCCTGCCATACTCTCTTCCCGCCACGCTTCCATACACCTCCCGGGGACATTGGGCCTGCAATTCCTCCTCCTTACCGACGAATTGCCAGCTGCCGATCTCATAGCTGCCCTCGTCGCTCTCCACGCTGCTGTAAAACAGGAAATACAGGTCGTGTACGCCGGTCACTTCACTTTCCAGCTCCGCCTCATAGGTGACAAACTCCTCCATTGCAGCTGCTTTCTGCTGCAGGCTTCCCAGGGGGATATAGCCCAGCACCCGGCCCTTTAGCCCGTCTATCCGCACCTGCACCAGCCCCTCTTTGCCCGTTGTGCGGCGGGCTGACATCCGTAACGCTACGGGGGCATTTTCCCCAAAATCCACTCCCTGTACTTTCATAAAATCCCCGCTGTCAATGCCCGTCACCGCCATAACGCCTGCGCCGCCGGCCTCCGCCGGGATAGCCTGACTGTCCTGCCGGCCAGGGACGTCCGCCACATCCTGTCCCTCCTTCACCCCAAAGCTACCGCTCTCCCCGGCTTCATATCCTTTTACAGCCACGGTGTCCAGGCCCCCCTGCACCGCCATGGTGGCGGCATTTACCTCCTGATAGGGATTTATGTGGCAAAGCTGCTCCCGGCCTTTCATGGTCATGGGGATTTTGCCGATGGTCCCGTCCTCCCCCATGGAAAAACCGTCCACATGGGTGCAGCGGTAGCCTTTCTCCACCCCCATCTTTTTCTCCAGGGTGCGGGCATGATAAGCGATATACCAGTTGTCCCCAAAGCTGAACACACAATGGTGGTTGTTGCCGTACAGGCCGTTTAACCTGCCGGGATTCTCCAGGATCACCTCCTTGAAGGTGAAAGGCCCCATGGGACTGTCACTCTCCAGGCTGGCGATCTCCGCGTTGTGGAATCCGTAGGCCGCCGTGCCCTCCGCATCCACCTGCCAGTTGGTGCAGTAGGTGTAATAATACCGGCCCTTGTACTTATGTATGCCGGAATCCTCGAACAGGTAGGGAACGTCTATGGGCACCGGATCGCCTTTCAGGCTGATCATGTCTTCCCCCAGTTCCACCACCCTGGCCGTTCCGGGTGCCGAAGCCCTGCCCTCCGGCACCCCGCCCCCAAAGTAGAGGTACGCCCTGCCGTCCTCGTCCACCAGCACCGCCGGGTCAAAGAGCCACAGTACCTCCGCGCAGGTGGGAGTCTGTCTGGTCACCAGCCCGTGTCCGATGGGATCGGTAAAAGG